>JAISLQ010000075.1 GCA_031290885.1 Acidaminococcales bacterium | reverse complement strand
GCACTTTGGTGATCGCCGCCGTGAGCGTCGTCTTGCCGTGGTCGACGTGCCCGATCGTCCCTATGTTCACGTGGGGTTTTGTGCGCTCGTATTTTTGTTTTGCCATTTTTCCTGCCTCCCGCTTTAATTTCTCCGATTTTATTTGTCAGGCCGCGACTTTGCGCCGGCCCGTGTTCAGCCGCCGCGGCTTTTCGCCGCGATCGCCTCGCTTATATTGCGCGGCACCTCGTCGTAGTGGGCAAATTCCATAGTGTAGTTGCCGCGCCCTTGCGTTTTAGACCTAAGGTCGGTCGCGTAGCCGAACATTTCGGCCAGGGGCACGAGGGCGCGGATGGCCTGCGCGCCCGCGCGCGCCTCCATTCCCTCTATATGGCCGCGCCGCGAGTTCAAGTCGCCGATCACGTCGCCCATATACTCTTCCGGCACTATTATTTCCACTTTCATGTAAGGTTCAAGGATCACCGGGCCGGCTTTCTGCGCGCCCGCTTTAAAGCCCATGGACCCGGCTATTTTAAAAGCCATTTCCGAAGAATCAACGTCGTGGAAGGAACCGTCGTACACCGACACTTTGACGTCAACTACCGGATAGCCGGCCAGGATGCCCGTTTCCATCGCTTCTTTCACGCCGCTTTCTATAGGGCCGATATATTCTTTGGGTATGGCGCCTCCCACCACTTTGTTTTCAAAGACAAAACCCGCGCCCGCCTCCTGCGGGGCAAGCTCCAGCCAGCAATGGCCGTATTGTCCGCGCCCGCCCGACTGTCGGATAAACTTGCCTTCGGCCTTGACCGTTTTCGTGATCGTCTCGCGATAGGCGACCTGCGGATTGCCGACGTTGCAGCCCACTTTAAATTCCCGCAGCAGCCTGTCCACGATGATTTCAAGGTGAAGTTCCCCCATGCCGGAAATAATCGTCTGCCCGGTGTCGGCGTCCGTATTCACTTTGAAGGTCGGATCTTCTTCCGCCAGGCGGGACAAGGCTATGCCCATGCGTTCCTGGTCGGCTTTGGTTTTAGGCTCCACCGCCACCGAAATTACCGGCGCGGGGAAAACCATCGACTCCAAAACGATCTGCGCCTTTTCGTCGCAAAGCGTATCGCCGGTGGTGGTGTCTTTCAAGCCTACGGCGGCGGCTATGTCGCCCGTATATACCCGGGAGATCTCCTGGCGTTGGTTGGCGTGCATTTGCAGTATGCGCCCAATGCGCTCCCGCCGGCCTTTGGTGGAGTTGTAAACATAAGAGCCCGATTCGAGCGTGCCCGAATATACGCGAAAGAACGACAGCCTGCCGACAAAAGGGTCGGCCATGATTTTAAAGGCCAGCGCGGAAAAAGGCGCCTTGTCGTCCGCCGCGCGGCTGTCCGGCGCGCCGGCCGCAGGGTTTTCGCCGCTGATCGGCGGTATGTCCGTGGGCGCCGGCATATATTCGACGACCGCGTCCAAAAGCGGTTGCACGCCTTTGTTTTTATAGGATGAACCGCAGATTACCGGCGTGAGTTTGCAGGCGACGACGCCTTTTCTGATCCCGGCCTTGATTTCCGCTTCCGTCAGTTCCTCGCCCTCCAGATATTTCATCATCAAGGCATCGTCATTTTCCGCCACCGCGTCCAGCATCGCCTGCCGGCAGGCCTCGGCCGCCTCAAGCATCTCGGCGGGTATTTCCGCTTCTTCCGGCTCTTTTTTCATGTCTTCCGAATAAATCAACGCTTTCATCCTGACAAGATCGATCATGCCGACAAAGGACGACTCCGCGCCAATCGGCATCTGTATGGGCACGGCGTTCGCGCCCAGGCGCGTTTTCATCATGTCTACCACGCGGAAAAAGTCCGCGCCGTTGACATCCATTTTATTGACATACGCCATGCGCGGGACGCGGTATTTGTCGGCCTGCCGCCATACCGTTTCCGATTGCGGCTCCACGCCGCCCTTGGCGCAAAAGACCGCCACCGAGCCATCCAGCACCTTCAGCGAGCGTTCCACTTCCACCGTGAAGTCAACGTGCCCTGGCGTATCTATGATGTTTATACGATGTTTTTTCCAATGGCAGGTCGTGGCGGCGGAAGTTATGGTTATGCCCCGTTCCTGTTCCTGCTCCATCCAGTCCATGGTGGCGGCGCCTTCGTGCACTTCGCCGGTCTTGTGTATGCGGCCGGTATAAAACAAAATGCGTTCGGTCGTCGTGGTCTTGCCGGCATCTATATGCGCCATTATGCCAATATTTCTTGTTTTTTCCAGCTCAAATTCCCTGGACAAAGCTTTCACCTTCCTTTAGGCAACCAGGCATTGCCGTCACCAGCGATAATGCGCGAACGCCTTGTTGGCTTCCGCCATTTTGTGGGTATCTTCACGTTTCTTGACGGACGCGCCCGTACTGTTGGCGGCGTCCATCAACTCTCCGGCCACCCGTTCGTGCATGGTGCGCTCGCCGCGCAGCCGGGAATAGTTGACCAGCCAGCGGATGCCCAAGGTCAGTTTGCGGTCCGCGCGGACTTCCACCGGCACTTGGTAATTGGCGCCGCCTACCCGGCGGGCCTTGACTTCGAGGATCGGCATGGCGTTTTTCAGCGCGGCGTCAAATACTTCCAGCGGATCTTTGCCCGTTTTGGCACGGATTATTTCAAAAGCGTCGTATACAATGCTTTCGGCCACTCCTTTTTTGCCGCTAAGCATTATTCTATTTATAAATCTTGTTACAAGCTTTGAGCTGTATACTGGATCAGGCAGCACATCGCGCTTGGCAACAGGGCCTTTTCTCGGCATAAGCACCCCTCCTTATTTTGGCATTACTTTTTGGCCGGCGCCGGACGTTTGGCGCCGTACTTGGAACGGCCCTGATTGCGCTTGGCCACTCCGGCCGCGTCAAGGGCGCCGCGGATAATATGGTAGCGGACGCCCGGCAGGTCTTTAACCCTGCCGCCCCGAATGAGCACTACGCTGTGTTCTTGCAGGTTGTGCCCGATGCCGGGTATGTAGGCCGTAACTTCAACGCCGTTGGTCAGGCGCACGCGCGCCACTTTGCGCAAAGCGGAGTTGGGCTTTTTGGGTGTCGTGGTATATACCCTCGTGCATACGCCGCGTTTTTGCGGGCAATTTTTCAGCGCCGGCGCGGCTGACTTTTTACCGGCGGCGATCCTGCCCTTGCGCACCAACTGATTAATTGTAGGCATCAAGTCGCCTCCTTCCTCAAAATAAAAGATTTAAAATTTATAAAAATTCCGTTTTGCCCGGAACTCTTACCAAAACTACCGGTCGCGCAAAAAAGCCACGGCGGCCGCGCCTACCTGTATGCCGCACAGCCTGCCCAATTCTTTCATGCTGTCCACGGTTTCCGCCGCAAGGCCATTCTCCCCGCAAAGCTCAAGAAGCGGCTTGAGCACGCGCCGATCGGCGTCTTTGGCTACAAACACCTTTTGCGCCATGCCCTTCTCTATCGCCCTAACGACCTGCTTGACGCCGGCAACCTTGCGGGCGGCTTTAAAATCAGCCGAAACCATATCCTGTCAACCTCTTTTTTTCGCAACAACGCCGCATGCCGAAAATTGTCATGCGGTAGTATTGTATCACCCATAAATTTGCCTGTCAATTGTTTTTTTGCGGCCTCATGGCCAATCGTAATTTGCAAGTTCAATTGCCCGCCATATTTATCCGGTTACGCCAAGCCAAGCCCTTTTCCCGGCCTCATGGACAATAAGGCCAATAATGTTTTAAGAACCCTTTGGCCGCGTAATGGCAAAAATAGTATGCCGCCGCGCAAAAGGGCAGGTTTTCCGCCTCTCGGTAGACTTTCCAGGCCGCCCGGGCGCTTTTCAGTTTGTCGCCGGACAAGGAACCCGCGCGCTCCCTGTACATAGCCAAGTATTTCCGCAGGCCGTAAGCCACGCGCCCTTCTTTCAATAGCCTGAGCCAGGTTATATAATCTTCGTGCGCCGCCTTTTCCGGCATATAAACGTCTTCAATGGCGCCGCGGTCAATCATTACCGTCGAGCAGGCTATGGCGTTGCCCTTGAGCAGGCTTTTGTAATTGGTTTTCTCCGGCGCGGCGACCAGGCGCCCCACAATGGCCCCAAACCGCCGATAAGAAGTATAAGAGAAAGCTACGCTATTTTCTGTCATGAATTTTACTTGCGCGCGCAACTTTTCGGCCAGCCACAGATCGTCGCTGTCCAAAAAAGCGACGAACCGGCCCCGCGCGGCTCGGATGCCAATATTTCTCGCCGCCGCGGCGCCAACGTTCGCGGGCAGGGCGATGAGCCTCACGCGGCGGTCTGCGGCGGCGTATTTGCGCGCGATATCCGCCGTGTCGTCGGCGGACCCGTCGTCAACGATCAGCATCTCCCACGCCGGATAAGTCTGCGCCAGCACGGATTCTATAGTTTCCGCTATATAAAGCCCGCTGTCGCGTGCGGGCGTGACGATGGAAACAAGCCTGCCGTCGCGGCATCCGGACATAAAATCCCCCTTGCCCGCCAGAGGTTTCATTTAATGCTTAAATGTATTTACGGCGCGCCGCTATTGAACAGGCCGCCGACAGCATCTGCGCCAAGGTTTCCCTGACCGTTTCTTTTTTTTCGCCGCCGATGAACTTAGCCAGTCGAGTGCCGTCCCCCACCATGCGCTTAACTTCATTTTTCCGCACAAAACTTTCCGCTATTTCTATTTTCGGCGAAAGCCCGGTCAAGTCTTTCAGCACATCTATAAGGTCAAGGCAGGAATGGGCGCCGCCGTAGCAAATGTTTAATATGTTGGGACAAAGTTCCTTTTGCCGCACAATTTTCAGCAAAACTTTGACGCAAAAATCCGCGGGGACATAATCGCGGACAGACGCGACGTTCCCCAGGGCAATTGTCTCTTGCGCCAAAGCAAAAGCGCGGACAAGTTTGGGAACAAGGAAGTTTTCCTTCTGCCCGCTTCCTATGACGTTGAAAGGCCGGACGATTTTTATGTCCAGGCCGCCCGAATAGTTGCGGCTCAAAACTTCCATGACCATTTTGCTGCACGAGTAATGGTTGCAGGGATTGAAAGGCAGCCCTTCATGCAAAAAATCAACGTCTTGGTTGCCGTAAACGCCCGCCGTGCTGGCCAGGACAATCAGCGTCCCCGGCCGGCAGGACTCTTGCGCGGCTTCCAGGAGGTTCTCCGTGCCGCAGGCGTTTACCGTGTAAAAATCGCTTGTTTCGCTGTAAACGGCGGTGGCGATAGCGGCCAGGTGTATCACCGCGTCCGGCCGGCGGCGCTTAAAAACCTCTCGCAGCCCTTCTTTGTCCAAAAGCGACGCCCGCTCCATGTTGGCCGGCGGCGCAAAACCAGTATTGCGGTTGGCCAAAACGACAAAATCCATCCCGCCTTTCAACATTTCCCGGACGAGATAAGAACCGATAAACCCGGTTCCGCCGGTGACCAATATTTTATTTGTCATAGCCCGTGCCCCCCGTCAAATATAATTTCTTATCTGCGCGCGCCATTTTTCTGTCCATAGTTTCTTCAGGCAGCCGTGCAGCGGCTTTTCATAAAAAACATGCAGCAGGGCGGACAAAGTTACGGCGGCAACCGCCGCGAAGGCGGCTAAAACCAGCATGTCCCCGACAGTGTGAAGCTGCGCGCCAAAGGCTCTTTTCAACAGGGCCAAAACCGGTTGGTGCACCATATAAAGGCAAAAAGAGCTTTCCCCCAGGAAAACAAGCGCCGGGTGGCTGAGCAGGCGCGAAATGGCACCTTTGTCCAAGCTGAAAATAAAAATCAGCAGGCACATCGGCAAAAGATAGTATAAGTCGCCGCGCAGATATCCGTTTACATCAAACCTGACGCCAAACAAAACGAAAACGGCCAGGACAAAAACGCTTAGCAGTTCCCAGCAGGTCGCCGCCCTGCCGTCCAGTCCGGGAAAGCGCGCGCGCCGGATATGAAAAAGCATTATGCCGGCCAAAAAATCAATTATGCGGAAAAAAGGATTTATGTACAGCAGCCATCCCGTATAATCCCCCCAAAATTCCTGGCCAGGATAAAATCCGACGGCGGCGATGGCCAAAAGCAGCCCGATAAAAATCTGCGCTATCCTTTTGCCGGGCAAAAAAGCCAGCAGGCAAAAGCAGCCGTAAAAAAACATCTCGTTGGAAATGCTCCAGGAAACCCCGTTGTAACTGAAAAAATACTCCGAATAAGGAACCAGGCTTTGCACCAGGAAGAAATTTGCCAATAGCTCCGGCTTTACCGTAAAATTTTTATTATAAAGGAAAAGCGCGGCCAGCAAAGTTACAACGTGCGTCGGCCATAGCTTGGCCCAGCGGCAGAAAAGGAAGGTCCCCGGCGTCATTTCCTTGTCGGCGAGCCTGTTTTGATAACTGTAGGCTATGACAAAACCCGACAGGATATAAAAAAATGTTACGCCAATACTGCCTTCCAGCGGATAGCGCATAAGCGCCGCGAAGCCGGGTATGCTAAGGTCAAGGAAAGCGTCAAAATGATGCGCGAAGACCGCGCAGGCGGCCCAAAACCTTAAAGCCGTCAAAGGGAGGATGTGTTTTGCCTCGTTTTGCCGCAACTATATGCTCCTTTCGCCGTGCGGCATTTGGGGCCGGAGGCCGGCGCGCAACAGTTCTTGCAATTTGCCGCCTATTTCATCCGCGCAGGACTGCCAGGAAGCGCCGCGCCATTTCCCGGCGATTTTTTCTTCCCGCGCCCGCAGCTCTTGCGGACGCGAAAGATACCAATGGATTTTTTCCGCCCAAGCCCCGGTGTCCCAGGGATTCACATAATCGGCAAAATCTCCCCCGGTTTCCCGCAGGGGGACTACGTCGGCGGCCAGGCAAAACTTGCCGTAGCGGAAGCTTTCCGGCAATACGAGGCTCCACCCTTCATAAAGGCTGGCCAAAACAGTAAACCGGCAATTTCGGTATAGAACCGCTAATTGGCCGTCATCCGGGCTGAAGGTCAATATTTTGTTTTTCACTCTTTCGTCGCGCCGCAGGATTTCAAAGAAATCCCGCGCCTTCCAGCCGGGGTGTCCGGCCATTACGATCTGAAAGTCCGCCTTTGCCTCTTGCAGCAGTTTAAGATACGCTTTATAAATAGTTTCATGGTTTTTCCTTATCTCCAGCGTCCCCACCATGAGGATAAATTTATCGGTAACGCCCAGCGCCTTGAGCGTATTTTCCTCCGCGCGCTTGTCCGGGCGAATATTTTTCGCGATGTCCCCCCCGAACCTGACGGGCAAGGCCGGCGGCACAGGCAGCCCTTGCCGCCGCTGATACGCCGCGCCGTCCTGCATGGCCGTTTTGCCGCCATAAAAAATCATATCCGAAACTTTGCTGGCAAAATGGATAAAATCGGTATATGCCCCAACAGCTTCCATGTTATGCAAATGCGGCGCCAGGACAGGCGTAAAGTCATAAATCACCTGCGCGTATTTAAAGCCAGTTTCCTTTTTGAGCGCCAGAAAATCATGGTAGTGCTCGCCGGCAATGCCGGAACCGGCGGAAAACACTACGTCCCCTCGAGCAAACGGAAACCGCAGCCCCCCGCCTGCGCCGGGGGAAAGTCCCGTTGGCGGCGGCTCTGCCCTTTGTTCGCCATAAATGGCCTTTTTGAGCGCAACGCCGGCTTTTATCAGATAATATTGCGCTTGGGGCGCCAGTGCGCTGCACAACAGCCAAAAACTTTCCTTTAGCCTTTGCCGGTTGTCCGGCTGCCATACGGTTTGGCCGAGCAAATTGCCTTTTGCGGCAATTTCTATCGCCCGGCGCCGGAAAATCTCAAACGCGGCGTCCATCTCGCCGTCGCCAAGTATTTCCGCCAAATCGCCCTGGCGCAAAGGCAAATATTTGTTTCCCTGAAAAGCAAAGTATTGCATCCGCGGAAAATTTTTGTTGAAATTTCGCGCCAGCATAAGTTCGCTGCGCAAAACGCCGCTCATTTTATAGCCGCCGAGCGCCTGGTAAAAGGAAACCGTCATATCGCAATAAAGCGACCCTTCCCTTTTCTCCGCCAGGCTATTCAAAGGCCGCAATATTGCCCGGGCGCAGTCCTGCCAGCCGTCCGCCCGCCAGTCGTTTATGACATGGCTTTCCCGCTTGGCGACAAGGTCGGGCCGGGAAAGATAATGCGCGATCGCTTCCGCCCACCGGACAGGATTCAAAGGGTCTAAATAGTCCACTAAATCTTTGCCGATTTCCCTAAGCGGCGCGACGTCGGAGACCAAGCAAAATTTTCCGTAAGACATTGCCTCCGGCAAAGTCAAGCTCCAGCCTTCATAAAAGCTCGGCAGGAGGAAAAACCGGCAATGTTTGTAAAGGCAATGCAATTCTTCGTCTGTCGGCGCAACCAGCACAATATTGCCCTTGACCCGCGGATCCCTTTTTATATTGTCAAGCAAATCGGCGCAAAGGCCGGGAAACGGGCTGCCGGCTATGGCTATTTGCGGCAGGGGCCGCGCCGGATATTTTTCTTTTAAAAAAACATAAGCCTTGTAGAGGACGTCATAATTTTTCCGCGGCTCTATCGACCCCACCGTCAGGAGATAGCCTTCCCGCAGGCCGTATTTGGCCAAAATCGGCCGCCGGTCAATTTCCTCCGCTTTGTTTTGGGCTATGGCGGCGCCAAAGCGTACGGAAAGGCTTTGGGGAACGGGCAGGCCGTTGGCGGCTTGATAGGCGGCGCCGTCGCGGCGCGCCGTTTCGCCGCCGTATATGAGCAGGTCGCAATAACGTGAGGCCCAGGCAAAATAACGCTGAAAAGGCAGCTTTAAATGCTCATCTGGATAAAAATGGCAGACCCCTTCTTTAAGCGCGACAAGGTCGTAAATGAGATATGCTATGCGCAAAGACGGCATATTTTCTTTTATCGCGGCAAACCCTTCTTCTTTGCCGCTGTGCAGCCAGCCGGCGGCAAAAACCACGTCGCCCGGCCCATAGGGATGCTTTATTTCGCCGCCCGGGCCTTTCGCGCCGTCCGCCGGCCTTTGCGCGGCGGCGCCCAAGCCGGCCGGCCGCGTTAATTTGCCCGCGCAAAAAAGGAAAAAGCGCAAAGGGATGTAACCGCCTTTGGCCAATAATCCGGCGAAAGGGCGCACCCTTTCCGGCAATGTTTCCAGCAAAAGCTTGACGCCCCTTACTATGCGCTCCCGCCTGCCCGGCCAGGCAAGGCTCGCCCCGGAAAGCGCGCCGGCATATTTTTCCAGCAGCATGTCCCGCGCGCTTTTGGCCTCTTTGGGCTTGGGCGAAACCGGCGCTTTATCCCTGCCCATTTTCGCAAGATAAGCGCGCGTTGCGCTGTCGGCGGAAAAAAGCCAGTTCAAATCTTCTTTTGCTATTTCCGTAAACCTGCCGTTGGCAAAAACGCTGAACCGGACGGCCGGATGCTCTTTTTTCAAGTTCTGCGCGATTTCCAGCTCCGCCCTTATGATGCCTACAATTTTGCCCTGCCATATCGCCAAACTGTTGGTCATGTCCATCCAAATTGCCATGCCGCCCTCCGTCCGCCGCTGACAAGCAAGCGGCCTTTAACTGTTCTCAGATTGAAACTCTCCTTAAGATTTGCGCGATAATGTGCCGTCCGGCGCGGCGCGAAACGCCGGAGGATCCGTGCGAGGCTTTAGGCAGGGCGGGATTTTGGCCGCAAAGACGGCAGGTTTTTAACTTGAAAGAGCATTACTTGTCCGCCTCCTGCCGCATAGACATTTCATACTGCCGCTTGACGCTTTCCGGCGCCCCTTCGGCGACAATCCCGCCGTCCCCGAGCCAGAAAGCGCAATCGCACAGGCTGCCTATTGCCGGCATAACATGGGAAACTATAACCAGCGTTTTCCCCGCGCGGCGCAATTCTTCTATCTTTGCCGCGCATTTTTCCTGAAAATTCATGTCGCCGACGCCCAACAGCTCGTCAATCAGCAGTATATCCGCGTCCACATGGATAGCCGCGGCAAACCCCAGCCGCGCGTACATGCCGGAGGAATAAGCGCGCACGGGGTTGTCGATAAACGCCCCCAGCTCCGCAAAATCGACAATGGCGGGCAGGCGCTCGCGTATCTCTTTCCCGGTAAGGCCAAAGATGGATGCGTTGATGTAAATGTTCTCCCGGCCGGACAGCTCCGGGTGAAAGCCCGCTCCCAACTCTATCAGGCTGGCGGCGGTGCCGTTTACTTTAACGGTGCCGCCGTCGGGGTACATCGTCCTGTTGATGATTTTCAACAGGGTGCTTTTGCCGCTGCCGTTTTTGCCGACAATCCAGGCGGCACTGCCTTTTTTGACTTTAATGCTGATATTTCGCAGCGCGAAAATTTCTTTGTATTCTTTGCCGCTCCAGCGCACTACGGCCTCTTTCAGCGTCTGCGGCCGGTCATGGCGCAGGCGGAACTTTTTGGATACGTTGACAAGCTCTATGGCGTTTTCCAAGCGCCACCCCCTGTTGCCCCTTATTTACATTATTTCCGTAAAGTTTCTCTGCAGCCTGCCAAAAAGGCAAAAGCCGAAAACAAAAACGCAAGCGGATGCCGCCGCCGGATAAACAAGCGTTTGCCAGTCGGGCGGGTTGCCGTAAAACAATATGTCGCGGTAGGCCAAAACAAGCCCGAACATGGGATTAAAAGACAAAACGGCGCGTATTGTTTCCGGGAGCAGGCTGGCCGGATACATGACGGGCGTCATAAAATAAAGGGCCATGGCCGCTATGCCGATGATTTGTTCCAAATCGCGGAAATAAACATTAACTGCGGACACGATAAAAGAAATGCCGCTGCAAAGGACCGCGTGTATAAGCAGAAGCGCCGGCAGCCACAAAATGTTCCCGGTCAGCGGCACGCCAAAAAAAGCGAGCGTCGGCAAAACGATCGTAAAACCAAAACAAAGGTTCAACAGGCCGCTCAGGGAAAAAGCGAGCGGCAGTATCTCCCTGGGGAAATATACCTTGTCAACCAGGCTGCTGTGGGCGAGAATAACGCCGCAGCCGCCGGTAAGCGTTCCGGTGAAATAGCCCCAGGGGAGAAGCGCCACAAAAAGAAACATAGCGTAATTATCTTCCCGGACGCGCAAAATATAGGGGGAAACTATCGTATAAACCGCCAGCTGCGCAAGCGGGTTGATGAAGGTCCACAAAAAACCCAAAAAGGAGCCCTTATATCTTGTGCGCAGTTCTTTGCGCACAAAACTCTTGACCATCTCTCTGAAACGCAGTATTTCCCTGATTCGCCCGATCATTTTGCCATATTTCCTTTTCTTTGTTAAACGCTGCGCGCGCCCTCTGTCGCCAGGTCATTTTTTACCATGCCTTCCACCAATTCGGCAAAAGTTACCCGCCGCGCCCAACCGAGCCTGCTTTCGGCTTTGGCGGGATTGCCGACGAGCGTGTCCACTTCCGCCGGCCTGAACAATTGCGGGTTGACTTTGACCCGCGTTTTGCCGTTTTGTCTGTCCACGCCTTTTTCCTCCTTGCCTTCGCCCTCCCAAGCTATGCAAATGCCGGCGAACGCAAAGGCCATTTCCGCAAATTCCCTTACCGTATGGGTTTCGTTGGTGGCTATGACGTAGTCGTCGGCCTCGCCTTGCTGAAGCATCAGCCACATGGCGCGCACATAGTCCCGGGCGTGCCCCCAGTCGCGTTTGGCGGAAAGATTGCCCAGTTCCACAAATTCCTGCCGCCCGCACTTAATACGGGCAACGGCTTTGGTAATCTTTCTTGTAACAAATTCTTCGCCCCGCCGCTCGCTTTCATGGTTGAACAATATCCCCGAGGCCGCGTACAGCCCAAAGCTTTCCCGGTAGTTTTTGGTTATCCAATGCCCGTAAAGTTTGGCCACGCCATAAGGGCTGCGCGGATAAAAAGGCGTGTGCTCCGTTTGGGGCGCTTCCTGTGCCAGCCCGAACATCTCGGATGTGGAAGCTTGGTAAAAGCGGGCCTTTGCCCCCGCGTTCCTGACCGCTTCCAACAAATTGGCGACGCCTATGGCGTCAATCTCCGCCGTGGTAATCGGCTGTTCCCAGCTCGTGCCGACAAAAGACTGGGCGGCGAGGTTGTATACCTCGTCCGGCCGCGCGACTTTTAAAACATTGAGCAGGGAAACGATATCTGTAACGTCCGCGTAGACAAACTTTACCTTGGCGTCAAGATGTCCTGCGTTGCCAAGCGCGGGGCTGCTCTTTCTCCTGACCGCGCCAAAGACTTCATAGCCTTTCTCCAATAAAAATTCCGCCAGATAGGAACCGTCTTGTCCCGTTATGCCTGTTATTAGCGCCGTCTTTCCCAAAAAATCACCTTCTTGTCAGGGCGTTTCCATAACGCCGTTTAAAGCCCGTATTTTGCCGCAAGGCTTGCCGCGCTTTGTTGCCTAACCTTGCCCCCTTTGCCTCTTTTGCCTCGCCCCGCCGGGACTTTCACCATAAGGCCTGCCGAAACCATAGCCGGCGGGGGCGCGGGAGGCGTATATTTCGGCGATTCTGTTGTTTATGGCCTTGGCCGCGCCCCCCCGGCTAAATTTGGCGGCAATGTGCGCGTAAGCGTTCTGCCTGATTCTGGCGCGGAAATTTTCGTTTTCATGCAGCTTTCTCATGTATGCCGCTGCCTGGCCTATATCAGGCTCGGCCCAGCGGTCGTTTTTTTTGTACGGCCAGATGTCCCTTCCCACCTTGACCAAAGAAAAATCCACCATACAAGCGACGTCGCTGTCCATAAACTCCGTATTGGCCGACCAGTTGGTAGCGACAACCGGCGTTTTGAGCAGCATGGCCTCGGCCATGACCAAGCCGAAGCCTTCCGACCGGTGCAGCGAAACAAACGCGTCCGAACATTTTATCAGGCTGTTGACCGCTATTTTGGGCAAGGTGCCGGCGATAATATAAACATTGCCATAACCTGCCAGCAGACTTTTTATCTGGGCAAGTTCCGTCGGCTGCGGATGGTTTATCTTGACAACAAGGCCCACGTCCCGCCGCTTACGCCCAAAAGCCTGTTTAAAGGCCGCTATGCCCCCCAGCGGATTTTTCCTGGCCGTAATGCTGAGGCTGTCAAACATCAGGAGAAAAAGCGTCTTGCCTTCCGGCAGGCCGAAATGCTTGCGGCCGTATTTGGCGTCGGTTTCCGGCGCCGGCAAATAATAAGGCATGGTAACGACCGGCAAAGCGGTCTTTTGGCGGATGCTTGCGCTGACAAATTCCGTCGGCGTCCATATCTCATCGAGGAGCCGGAAAGCCGGAAGCCATTCCGCAGGAAAGTCCGCCATTTCCCAAAGCCAGAACGCTATATTGTAGCGTTTGTGCCATTTATCCGCTCCCAGCTTTAAAAAAGCCAGCGGCAACTCATGCGGGTTAATATGCAGCAAATTGATATTGTGCTTTATTGCGTACTGCGCTTTGCCGTCCCATGAACAATCGCTGTTTTTGAGCGCGCCGGCCGGCCGGTAATGATGCGCCAGCGCAGGCCAGGCACATTCGGCCAGCGCCCCGGCCAGCAGCCGGCAGCTTTCGCCGAGGCCGGTCTCGCCTTTAATGTCGCCTATGAGATTCACTCCGTCGGGATAGGCCGCTCTGTCGAAAGGCTGAATCTTTACCTGCTCAAATTTCGCGTAAACGGAAAAAACCAGCCGCCTTTTCAGCGTCCTGAGCAAAGAGGCCGGAAAGGCCGCCCGCAAAAGCGGTTTTAGCGCTTGCGCAATATTGAGGATCCCTTTTTGCCAGGCAAACCCGCTCATTTTTGTCCCCTTACTTTTGTCCGCGATCTTTAGGTAACATATCATGATAAATGTTACTTGATAAAAAGGAAAATATCCGTTCAATTACTGCCTTTTTATTGCGCGCCGGAACAAGCGGCGCTTGTCCGAAAAAAAAAGAACGCGGAAACCCCCGCGTCTGCAGCTTGAATAAAAAAGGGAAGGTAACACTTTTTATAATCTGTTGCTTGCCGTTTGCGCTTTAGCGCCCATAATCGTCGTCAAATCTTACAATATCGTCTTCGCCGAGGTATTCGCCGCTTTGCACTTCCACGATCTCCAAAGGGATGAGGCCGGGATTGTGTATTCGGTGCTTGACGCCGCAAGGCACGAATATGCTCTGGTTTTTGTATACTGTCTGTTCCCGCTCGCCAATCAGCACCCTGGCCGCGCCGCCCGTCACTACCCAATGCTCGCTTCGGTGCCAGTGCATTTGCAGGCTGAGGCTTTCTCCCGGATGCACGACAATGGTTTTTATTTTGTAAGCGCTGCCGCTGTCGTGCACAACAAAATATCCCCATGGGCGGTAAACGGTATTGGCGCTGTCAACTTCCGGCCTCTTGGCCTTTTTCAGATCTTCCACCAGTTTTTTTACCAACTGCGATTCGCCGCGCTTGGCGACCAGGAGCACGTCGTCCGTGTCCACAACCAAAACATCCGCCAGCCCCAGCCCGGCAATCAGCCTTTTATGCCCAACGAACAACGAATTGCCGCAATTTATGGCGACAACGTCCCCTTTCAGCGCGTTGGCGTTTTCGTCTTTTTCCATGACGCCATAGACGCAGTCCCAAGAGCCGACGTCGCTCCAAGCGCAATCCAGCTCGATCATGGAGATTTCCCGGGAAATCTCCGTCAGGGCATAGTCTATGGAAATATTGGGCATTTGATCGAACTTTTGCCAAAGTTCCTCATAAGGCAGTTGAAAAAACGCAAATATCTCAGGCGAGCATTTTTCCAGTTCCCGCGCGAAACTGTCCAAGCGGAAAGCGGCCATGCCGGAATTCCAAAAATAGCCGCCAGCGTTTATATATTCCCGGGCAGCCTCCGCGTCCGGCTTTTCCTTGAACCGTTCCACCTTCCAACCGTTGCCGCGCCTCTCCCCCGCTTTGACGTATCCGTAGCCGGTTTCCGGACTGTCCGGCTTAACTCCGAAAACTACTATTTCCCCGCCGGCCGCCAGGGAAATCCCTTCGCCAACGCCGTGAACGAACTTTTCCAATGGATCAACGAGATGATCGGAAGGAGTTACCAGAACAATCTCCCCGTCAGGGCAACAAAGCTTGTTTTTGCAGAAGTTTACCGCCAGGGCGATGGCGGGCGCCGTGTTGCGCCCCGCTTTTTCCACCAGCACGTGCGCGCCTTTCACGCCGCAAAGAGACAGTTCGTTCTTTACGTGAAACTGGTGTTTCTCCCCCGTTATGATGACAATGTCCTCCGGGTTGGCGATGGCAAGGGCTCTTTCGATGCTTTGCGCCAAGAGGGACGCATCACGGAAAATTTTCAAAAACTGCTTGGGATATTCGCTCCGGGACAGCGGAAACAAGCGCGTGCCGCCGCCGCCCGCCAAAATAATTATTTTCATAAAGCTATTTCCCTCCCGTCGCAAACGCCGCGCTTTGTGTCCGGGGTCAAGACGGGCTTGCCCCGGTTTGATCCGGATTGATCCTGCCGCCGCTTACGCCTTCCACTACCCCGCGGGCGGACAAGACCACCCCAAAAGTCTTAAAAAAGCACTTGGCATCGAGACAAAAAGAAATATTGCGCAGATATTCACCGTCAAGCATGGCCTTGGCTTTTACCGACAAATCGTCGCGGCCGCTCACTTGCGCCAGGCCGCTCAGCCCCGGCAATATGCCGTTCGCTCCGTATTTGTCGCGTTCCGCAATCAGGCTGTATTCATTCCAAAGGGCCGGCCGCGGCCCAATCAAGCTCATTTCTCCCCTTGCCACGTTAAAAAGCTGCGGCAGCTCGTCAAGGCTGAACCGGCGCAAAAAGCGGCCGAACCTTGTTATGTAGCGCTCCGGCCCTAACAGGCAATAGGTCGGTATGTAAGCGGGCGCGTCCGGGCGCATGGTCCGGAATTTGTACATGCGGAAAACTTTCTTGTCTTTGCCCAACCGTTTTTGTTTGAGAAAAACCGGCCCCGCGCTGTCGAATTTCACGCAAAAAGCCAAAAGCAAAAACAAAGGCAGCAAAACAACCAGCCCCGTACCGGCCAAAAAAAAGTCAAGCACCCGTTTCCACAGGCTTTTATACATAAAACCCTTCCTTTGCCGCTTATTCGCGCCGACGAAAAGCCATAAACAATCGCCGCCTTGGTCGGCGGCGGCTCGGGAGGGGTCTGTCCATGTGCCAAGCGAATTTTTTGGACAAGTTGCCGCAAAAAGCGCAAGCCGCCCATAATTTCGCAGGTGATTTTTCTTTTTAAAAGCTGCCTCAGTTATCGGTATGCTTGCCGACAATGCCCAAGCTTACGCGTTTACCCTGTTTTTCATGATATAATAAGCGCCCGGCCCCGTCAAGTAAATTTTGGGTAAATAGGCTCCAAACGCCGCGGCACGGACAATATCCGCCAAACTGCCCGCCGCCCCGCGAAACGCCACGCCTATGCGGGAGCGGAAGGTTCGGCGAGGATCGGTGAAAGCAAAATGGCAAAGCATTGCCGCAAAGACGCCCGGCTTTCAGACGGGAAGCAGTATCAGGCCGCGCCCGGCCTTTGCCGCCCGGCCTTCAGGCCGAAAAGCCGACGGCAGGGCCGAGCGCCGGCGGGCGGCCGCCCTCATGACGTGCTGCGCCAGCACGGCGGTTGTTACCGTCCCCACCCCGTCCGGCACCGGCGTAATAAAAGAAGCTGTTTCCACAACGTCGTCAAAGTCCACGTCGCCGCAAAGATTGCCGGCTTGGTCGGTATTTATCCCCACGTCTATTACCACCGCGCCATCGGCTATGAATCTTTTGTTTATGAGTTTGGCGCGGCCGGCGGCGGCGACGACGATTTCACTGTTTCGGCAGATTTTTTCCATGTCGGCCGTTTGCGTATGGCAAATAGTTATGGTGGCGTCCTGCTGTAAAAGCAGCATGGCCAACGGCCTGCCGACCAGCGCGCTGCGCCCGATGATAACGGCCCTTTTGCCCGCCGGTTCAATGCCGGCGTAGCGCAGTATTTCCATCACCGCTTCGGCGGTGCAGGGCGCAAACCCGCTTTCATCGCCCATGAACACTTTCGCCATGTTTGCCGGGCCCAAGCCGTCCACGTCTTTGCCGGGGTCTATCATGGCGCGCACGGCATTTTCATCAATTTGCGCGGGCAAAGGGCGAAGGAGCAATATGCCGTCTACCTCCGGGTCGCGGTTCAGCGCGGCGAAAGCCGCGCTGAACTCCGCGCCGCCGATGTCGCCGGCAAATGTACAGCGCCTGACTTTCAGCCCGATGGCGCCCAGCCGTTTCATCACGCTGCTTTCATAGGCGAGGCTGCCAGCATCCCCGCCGACCCGGACAACGGCCAATTGCGGGATAGGGCCGTTCAGCGCCCGCAGGCTGTCTTTCAGGCGTTCGTTCGCGGCGGCGATCACTTCCGATCCTTTTATTATCATGGCCGTTTTGCCTCCGTTTCCCGGACAGTAAGGGCCAGCGCCCGTTTATACAAAGCTTCGGCCTTTTCCGCGAAAATTTCCAGTTTTTCGGCTTTTTCGTTGAATGTGTCCGCTTTTTCGCGATCTTTAAACAATTTTGTGTTTGCGCGCAGGTTCAAGGCGGCTCCCAGCAAAGCCGCCCGGCCAAGCAACGCGCTTACGCCGAGGTCGCTCTTTATCCCCGGAACGGCGACTTTCTCTAAACGTTCAAGCAAAGAGACGCTTTCGGCGGCCGCCGCCATGACGCATAGCGGCGGCTCGCTCGCCCCCGCCAGGGCGTCTTCCAAGAGCTTGCCGCGCCGGATTTGCCCTTCGCCGTTCGTCTGCGGCAGTTTACGGATTTCAGACAGCCGTTGAAAAGCGGCGGCGTCAGCTTCCATCAGACTCTCCTGTTCAAGCCGCAGCTGGTTGGCCGCCGCCGCAAGCTCCTTGACTCCTTCTTCGCCCTGTTTTTTGCCCAAAGTCAAATTGGCCGCCATCTCGCAGAGCGCGGCAGCCAAAGCGCCGCAAAGGGCGGCGGCCGCGCCGCCGCCGGGAACCGGCTCGCCCGACGCTAATGCCCGCAGGAAATTGTCTCCGTTGGCAACGATTGCCATAATCTATCCCTCCTTTTCCATGCGAGGAGGCCGGGAAAATAAAAAAACGGCCGCTCCAAGCACTGCCCAGACGGTCGGCTCATATGGTTATACTTCATGTGGTTATCCACTTCCGTCAGTCATATAACCAAATTCATTATAGCGCAGGTCGCGCGCCCTGTCAAGCCGCCGTTGCCACAGTTAATACTTTTGAGCGGCAATCTCTCCCGGCGTGCGCCTTGTTTTCAAAAACTCTTTGCGTTTATGCCGTTCTTTTTCAGAAAATGGCTTTAACTGCCTCCCGCGCGTTACAATTCAATTGTGCCGGTTCAGCCTCCGTCCATTGTGCCGCAGCCTTATACCGTTCTAAGATTAAAATCATACTATACTTTGCGGCCATTTTTCCGCCCCGCTTTGCCCTAAAGCCTCGCCGAAGCTACGGTGCCGCCTGCGTTTTGCGCCGGCCAATCCCTGCGCAAACTCCCCCATGCCACGCCCCGCGGCCGTGATAGCCGCCTGCCGCCGCTTTAAGCGGCAAGTTTGCCTTGGCCCCATGAGAATCCGCTGTTTGTTTTCTGTCCCCAAAAAAGGCGGGTTCCGCTTTTGTTTTGCAAGGCGCCATCGGCCTTGATTTTTTGTTTTTCTCTGCGCGAAAGGCTTCCCTCGCGGCAATTTCCCGCTTTTAGGCGCGGGGATGGTCAGCTTTGAAAATCCACGCCCTTTTTTGCCCGCTCGTCTACCGACAAGGCGAAAACGTCCGGGCGCGCGTAATGGCCCGCCACGTCCAGGTCGTATCTGGCCCTGGCCAGTTCTTCGGTGTCGACGGCGGCCGTGACAAGCCCTGTTTCGTCCTGGAGTGGCCCGCCGATGATCTCCCCGTAAGGGTTGACGATAATGCTGTTTCCGCGCATCAGCGGCTGATCCGGCGGCCAGCCGGGAACTTCCGCCCCGAGGTCGCGGGGGGAAGGCTGCGCCTGGCAAGCGCTGACGAGAAAACAGCGCCCTTCGCAAGCAATATGGCGCATGGACGCCTGCCAGCTTTCCCGGGCGTCTACCGTGGGAGCGCACCAGATTTCCACCCCTTTGGCGTACATCGCCATGCGCAGGAGCGGCATGTAATTTTCCCAGCAAATAGCCGCGCCGAGCTTGCCCGCCTTGCTTTGCACAACCGTCAGGGTGGAACCGTCGCCCTGCCCCCAGATCAGCCTTTCGGTTCCGGTGGGCATGAGTTTGCGGTGTTTTGCCAAAACGCCTTCCGGCGTAAAAAACAGCGCCGAGCAATAAAGAGTGTAACCGTCCCGTTCGATGGCGCCCGTTACCAAGCTCGCCCCCGTCCGTTGGGACAGTCCGGCCAATTCCGCAGTTTCCGGCCCCGGCACGTCTATGGCGTTGCCGTAATAGGCGGCGAACATTTCCCTGCCCGCCGGCAGGCGGTATCCGAGATACGCGCCGAAAAGGCTGCCTTTGGGATAACCGCCGAGCAGCGCTTCCGGCAGCACTACCACCGCCGCCCCGCTCTTTTTGATTTCGTCTTCAAAAGATAAAATTTTCTCCAGCGTCCGGCCCTTGCCCTCCGGCGCGGAACCCATTTGCAGGGCGGCTACCGTGAATTTTGCCATGAAAAATCCTCCTTTGGCGCTTATCGGAAGTTCCCTTCAATCGTTTCGCCGGCACGCGAGCGTGAAAATGCCGTTTAGCATAGCCCCGGCGCCGGCATTTTGCCGCGCAAAGCGCGCGGCAGGGAAACATTTGCTGCGCCGGAAGCCCGCGGGCGCGGCACAAGCTTCTCCCGCGGCCCGGCGGCCGAGTGGCACAGACAAAACAGGCGGCTCTTGCGGCGGATAGAATAGACCGCCGCAAGAGCCGCCTGTTCGCAAGGGGACCGCTAACAATCCATTGCGGCGCGGCGATGAACCTTTTTCCGTTCGGACGCCGCCGGCCGCTCTATCTGCCGCAACCTGCGGAAAAGCCGCCTTGCCCCCATAGAGAACCGGCAATGCGTCTTTGCGCGCCGGCGACTGCCGGGCTGTTGCCGTTATGTCAGAGAAAAAAGCCCCGCCGCGACAAACCATGCAAACAAAAGCAGGGGGGCGCTCATTTTGCCGGCGTGACGGATGCCATCGGTTTGGCGATTTCATTTTTTGTTTCGCTTATGCCTTTAAAGACTGCGCCTTCTTCGATTACCAGTTTTTTCACTTTTATGTCGCCGTTCAATGTAGCGCCCGCCAGCAATTCCAGTTTTTCGTTTACGCTTACATTGCCGGTGACCGTGCCGGAAATGGTTACGTTGCGGCCGTTGATCTCCGCCTTTATCCGGCTGTCGGGCCCGATGAAAATGTCCCCTTTGGCAGTGATCTGCCCCTCAAACATACCCTCTACCCGCACCGAACCGTCAGAATTTAAAACGCCGTTCAATGACGTAGTTTTTCCAATCAATGTTTCAACGTTGCCGGAAGGCCCGGCGGAAGTATTTACAACAGATTTTTTGCTTGAACCGAACACTTGACCACCTCCTGACACTCTTCATTGCTGAACCCAAACTGCCCTGTGCCCCGCGCAAACTCAACCGCGTGCGGCAAAGGCCTTTGCCGAATGTACCAAAGGAGCCTCGCAGAACAGGCGAAACCCCCAACCGGCCGCGCTTTTCACTTTTCAAACAGGCGGCGCGGCCGCCGGGGAAATCTGCCTTTTCCGATCAGAGAAAATTGGCGGGATCCACCTGGACGCCGTTTCGGATTACTTCATAATGCAGGTGGGTGCCGGTACTTACGCCGGAACTGCCCATATAGGCGATAACCTGACCTTTTTTTACTTTTTGGCCTACGCCCACCGCCAGGCCGGAATTGTGCCCGTAGGCCGTCTGCAGCCCGTAACCGTGATTTATCCGCACATAAAGGCCGTATCCGTAATGGTAGGAAGCCATTTCCACTACGCCGTCCGCCGTCGCGACAACCGGCGAACCATAGCCGCCCGCGATGTCGAGCCCTTTGTGCATGCTGCTGCCCATGCCGCTCGGCGAATTTCTCCGGCCAAACCTTGACGTTACCTCGCCGTAAGCCGGCCAGCCGGAAGGGGTTGCCGCCCTCCTGGCATTGCGCTCTTTCAACTGAGCGTCCAGTTGGGCGAGCGCCACCTGTTTTTGCCTGGCAAAAGCGTATATTTCCCTTACCCTTTGGGCAAGTCCGTCTATGTCGGTATGATCAATTTCCGCCGCAGGCCGCGCTGTCATTAAATTTCCGCGTCCGGCGGCCGAACGGGAAACATTGGCGGCGCCTTCCGTGCCCAAAGAACGGCGCACTTCGCTTTCCAGCTGGGTTACTTTATGCATCTCCTCCTGCATTTCCCGTGTCAGGCGGGAGAGATTGCTGACCTTTTCCTCCAAGCTCTCCTTGTTCGAGCGCAGATGCGCCAGTTCCTCCCGCTCCGCCTGCGCCTGCCAGACTGTCAGCATATGTTTGGCCTGCAGCCCCCCGAAAAATAAAAGCGCACAAAAAAGAGCCGCCCCAATACGCTTCACCGTCATTATTGGCAGACTGAAACTACGGGTCTTTGTTCCCCGATGCGGAATGAACATAAAAGTATATGCGCGCTTGTCCAATGTTTTTCGCTGTTTGCCTACCACTTTAATTATCACCTTTGCCAGCCGCAATCGTCGTTTCTTTGCTGGGCAAAAATCTTTGTTTCAAGATTTTTGCCGCCGAACCAAGCTGCCCTGTTAAACCCGCCTCTATGTTGCGCGGCGGATCAGTTGCAACTCGCCGCCATTTGTCGAAAACCCGCTGTTTCGTTAATTTCGCCAAAAATTTTGCAAATCCTTTTTAATCTGTTAATTTTTTTTGCATAATTCAATCGCCCTTTTTTCCTCATCCGACAAAGCATAGGTCGATTGCCCCTGATTGACCGGCTTTGCGTAGCATCGGCCTTCATTGCGGCCGTAGATGCTGGAAAAAACCACCCCGTCATTTTTTCCGTCCAAAAAAGCTATGGCGAAACTCAAGTCGCTGCCGGTGCCGTCAAAGGCGCTAAAACGCACAACGCTGACTTTTTGGACGCATTTGGCTAATTGCTCGCCCATTTGCCAATAGCGGTTGTTCAGCAAAGCCATGTCGTTTTGCACTTTTTGTACTTGCTCCAGGCGCCCGAGTACCATCTCTTCCAGGCTTTTTCCGCCGACGTCGCGCATCAGCGCGTCATAGCGGGCGCTCAACCGCCGGAGAAGAAAAGCCTGGTAGGCGACAGCAACCAACGCTGCGGCCACGACTACGGCCAAAACTGCGGCGGCAGGCTGGGATATGCCTGCCGCGCCAAATAGCGCTTCCATTATTTTCCTTGTTCCTTCTTTCTTAAAAATTTTTGCCCCCGGCGTTGGCAAGGTTAAGGATTTCCCCGAGGCAAAGGGTTTCCACCGTCATTCGTATTTGTCCAGCAGCCGCCCGAACTGCTTTTCCGCTTCCAGCCACAAGTTTTCCGATCTTTTGGCCAAAAGCCAAAGGGAAAGGCCCAGCAAAGCAAAAAACAGCGCCTTGTCCAAAGCGTCCCAAAAATATTCGAAAAACCTGGTGTAAAGATTGATGGCCAAAAACACAAGGCCGTAGCCGCGCAGCATGCGAATGTCCATTTTCAGCCCCAGGCCGAAGGACGCGGCGGCGGCGGCGGCAAAAAGCAGCGACCAGTGAAAAAGTTCTATCTGCCTGACGCGCTGCCAAGCATCGTAGGCATAATTGCCGAAAATGGACAACAGCCAGAGGGAAAGGAAAAGATAAAGCAGGCTGACAGAAAGGGTAACGGGGAAAAATAAGCTGAACTTAGCGTCCCGGCGCAGACAAAGGCTCGTCCCCGTCAGCAGCAGGCCGAGCAGGGTAAAGCGCAAGGGATAGTTCATGCCCAGATAATAAGCGCCCCAGCCTGAAACATAGCCGGTTTCCGCCCCCATCCACGCCCCGAAAGAAAGCAGCGCGAAAATCCAGACCAACCTCGCTTTGCCGAAATAACCGATCAAAGCATAAATAATGCAGGATAAAAGAAAGAGCAAGGAAAAATGGCCGCTGCCCTTGCTGAAAAAAATCCCCGTCTCCCCCACCGCCCAAGCGTTGGCCAGGACAGCCAGAAAAAGCGCCGCCTGGTTTAAATAAACGCGTTCAGGCCGTCTCTGCCGCAGTTTAAAAGCATAAAAATAAAGAACTGCGGAAAGAGATGCGCTCAAGACAAGCCGGCCAAAGTCACTTTGAAAAATTTCCCGCAAAAAGAGGACAAACCAAGGGGCGGCGACGAGCGCGGCCGCCGAGGCGGCGAAGCAGGCTATGGCAAAATAAAATCCCCAGGCAGCCAGCCGTTTCCAATCAAAAGAGGCTATTTGGATGGTTGCGCGCAGCCTGCCGGCGGTTTCTTTGTCCAAGTCGCCGCTTTCTTCCCAACCGTTTATGGCTTCCTGGACGCTGTCCGCTTTGCTTTTGTTCAAATACATAAACTTCTCCTTGGGCGCGGCGGGATGTTTTTTGCGCAACCTCAGACCATAGGGCATTTCTGATAATTGCCGGCGGATGCGGCGTCAAAAGGTTTTTCGCCTGGTCAGGCAGCAGCGTTTTTTTGCAGCCGCAGGCGCGCAAAATTTTACTGCCGGCTGTCCGCTCTGGCGCAAGCGCCTTTTGTCTGCGCAAAGGCCGCTAAGTGGCGAGGTTGCCCCGTAAGGCGCAAATTCGGCGCGGCACCGCAAACCGTTATCAGAAGTTCCTTAATGGCAAATCGCCGCGATAACCGCCGCAAAAAGCAGCGCGGGCAAAAGATTGGCGATCTTTATCTCACAGACGCCCAGCAGGGCAAAGGCTATCCCCATGACCAGCACGCCGCCGGCGGCGTTTACTTCGGCAATTACTTCCTGCGCCAGCACGCCGGACAAAAAACCGGCCATAACGGTTATCGCCCCCTGATACAAAAAGACCGGCAAGGCGGCAAAAAGTACGCCCGCGCCCAAAGTGGAAGCAAAAAAAACGGCGGTTATCCCATCCAGCATGGCCTTGACAAAAAGTATGCCGGCATCGCCCGTCAGCCCATCCTGTATGCTGCCGACAACGCCCATGGAACCCACGCAATATACTAACGTAGCCGTTATGAATCCTTTGCCCAACGCCTGTTTGTCCGTGCCGCCGCAGCTGGGCGCCATTTTTGACAGCCAGCCGGCGGCTGCCGCCAGCCGCCGGTCAAGCGCCAGAAATTCCCCGGCCAGGCCGCCCACGGCCACGCTGCTGAGCATGACGAGCATGTCGCCCTTCAAGGCCATTTGCCCGCCGATAACAATGATCACCAAGCCTATTCCCCGCATTATGGTCTGCTGGCAGCTTTCCGGAATGCCTTTTTTCAAAAACAAACCCAGCATGCCGCCGCCGACGATGCTGGCGGCGTTGATTATCGTCCCCCGCATTAATTCCTCCCGCGCTTGCCGTTGGCTTAACCGGCGCCTTACGCGCTTTTACGCAAATACCGAACTATGAGCTTTCAACGCTTTCGTTGCCGGCCATCCAACTTAGGATCAGCTTCCCGCCCAACAGCCTATACCGCAAACCCGCCTTTGCCGACAACGGCCGGCGGCTGCGGCCGTGAAAATATTTCCAGCAACCGTTCCAGATCCTGGTCGGAATAAAAATCAATCAAAATCTTTCCCTTGCCGCCTTGCCTTTTGACGCGCACCTGCGTCCCCAAAGCCAAAGCGAGCCGATCTTCTATCTCTGCCGTATGTATGTCCGCAGGCGGGGGCTGCGTTGCCCTCTCCGCCGTCTGCGTCAATTTGTTTATGTAACTTTCCGCCGCGCGCGCGCTCATTCCGTCAGCTACGATCTTTTCAGCGGCGGCGGCCTGTTGTTTTCGATCCGACAAGGCCAAAAGCGGACGGGCTTGCCCCATGTTCATAGTTCCACGTGAAACAAATTCCCGCACCTTTTCCGGCAGGTTAAGCAGGCGCAGGGTGTTGGCCACCGCCGGACGGCTGCGGCCTATTTTTTGCGCTATTTCTTCTTGGGTAAGGCCGGCCTCGATAAGTTGCTTGAACGCTTCCGCTTCTTCAATGGGGTTGAGGTCATGCCTTTGAATGTTTTCGATCAAAGCGATTTGCATGATTTGCGCGTCCGTATAATTCCGGACAAGCGCCGGCACTGTTTCCAGCGCCAGTTCGCGCGCCGCCCGCCAGCGCCGTTCGCCCGCGACTATTTCATAGCCGTCGCCCACCGGCCGGACGATGAGCGGCTGAATGATTCCGTGCTGCCGGATGGAGCTTGCCAGCTCCCGCATTTTTTCCGAGTCGAAATTCTTGCGCGGCTGCCGCGGGTTGGGCCTAAGCTTTCCCGTTTCCAAAAGCGTGGGCGCGGAAGAGGAGGATGCGGGCAAAAGCGCGTCCAGCCCTTTTCCCAGCCTGTTCTGCTTGTTGTCATTCATTCCCCAAAACCTCCCGGGCAAAACTCATGTATTCTTCCGCGCCTCTTGATTTGCGGTCATATTGCAGGACGGACCGGCCAAAACTGGGGGCCTCGCTCAACCGTACGTTGCGGGGAATAATGGTTTGATAAACTTTCGCGCCGAAATGCCGCCGCACTTCGTCCTCCACTTGCGCGGAAAGATTGGTGCGGCCATCGTACATGGTCATGATTATGCCTTCTAATTGGAGGGACGGATTAAATGCCTCCCGGATCAAGTTTACGGTGTTCATGAATTGGGCGACCCCTTCCAGCGCGTAAAATTCGCACTGTATAGGAATAAGCACCGAATCGGCCGCCGTCAGCGCGTTTACGGCCAAAAGCCCTAGGGAGGGTGGGCAGTCTATGACGATATAGTCATAGTTGTCTTTGACCGGCCAAAGCAGTTTTTTCAGGCGGAACTCGCGCTCCGGCGCGGCGGCCAGTTCCAATTCCGCGCCTGCCAGCCGGATGGCACTGGGCATGACATCAAGCCCGGCCTCCGGCGCCGGCTGAATGATGCCGACCGCCGCCGCCCAGTTGATTAAGCCGTCGTACACGCAAAGCGGCGCTTTGTCCTTGTCAATCCCCAGCCCGCTGGTCGCGTTGCCCTGCGGGTCCGCGTCCACCAAAAGCGTACGGCGGCCAAAATCCGCCAAGCAGGCGCAAAGATTGATCGCCGTGGTGGTCTTGCCGACGCCGCCTTTTTGATTGGCTATCGCTATGCTTTTGCCCATAATTTCATCCCCTGTGCGAACGCGTTTTCCCCCAGCCGGTTCCGGACGGCCGTTGCCGGATTTTTTTGCGCGTTCTTGTAAAACCAGTCGAAAGATAGATGTCCGCTTTCGGCAATCACCCGCAAGCTACCCGCCGGCCGCAGGGCCAAAATCGGCCCGGACAGGGCAGCCGCCCTTCCCCTCCGCCCGGCGCTTCGTTTTAGAGGGCGGCGGGCTCAAAGGCACTTTCATTGTAAGAATCAGTTCCTTGTCGGTTTCTTGTTTGTCTAATTTGACGTTTATGCCGATTTTTTTAATATCGTCGACGACTTTTTTGATGCTGTTGACAAAAATGCGCACGTCGCGGATAATTCTGGTTCTTTTCCCGCCCAGCTGTTCCGGGGCGGACACCGTCCCTTCCGCGGCATATACGAGCAGGCGCTCCACCAATTCTTCTGTCTGCCGCACGTTCAATTCATTGTCCGCCGCGGCTTGCAGCACCGACAATTGCTGGCTTTCTTCCGGCAGCTTCAAAAGGGCCCTGGCGTGGCGCTCGGTCAGGGAGGCGGCGCGCAGGCCATCCAGCACCGCTTTGCTCAATTTCAGTATCCGCAGTTTGTTGGCGATGGTGGATTGGTTCTTTCCTACCCTCTTCGCCAATTCTTCCTGAGTTATGTCAAATTCGCGCATTAAAAGCTCGTAGCCGCTGGCTTCGTCCAGAAAGTGCAAATCTTCGCGCTGCAGGTTTTCAATCATGGCGATTTCGGCGACTTCCTGGCTGCTATAATTGCCCAGCAGAACGGGTATGGATCCTATTCCCGCCACATAGGCGGCGCGCAAGCGCCGCTCGCCGGCAATTAAAAGATATTGTTCCCCTTCCAGCGGCACGACCAACAGCGGCTGCAATATGCCGTATTCCTTTATTGATTCGGCCAACTCCTGCAACGCGTCGGCATCGAAAAACCGGCGGGGCTGGAAAGGATTGGGAATAATATTGCCGATCGGCACATTGACAACCGCCCTGCCCGTTTGATCCGCTTCCGCCAGCCTGACCGTGTCCTGGATTTCCATAAAGCACCCCCGATAAGTTGCTGATCCGTTCCTTTCTTTGTTTGTCAATTATAACATATTTTTCACTTTGGCCGCCATTCTCCGGGAAAGAAATTATAGATTCCCCCGCCGCCGGAACCGCCGTCACAGCGGCGGGCCTTTGCCCATTCGTCCGGCTTTGCGCGGATAAAGCGGCGGTGTCGGCTTTATTTTGCGCAGGTAGATTATCGCCCGCACGTCCGGACGGCCGGGCAGACGCGCTTCTTTTATGTTTTCCGTCCGCCCGCCCAGCAGCATGGCCGCGTTTTCCGCTTCCGCGCTTTCTTCCCGCGCCCGCCGCGCCCGCATGGCGGCAAACACGCCGCCGACTTTTACCAAGGGCAGGCAATACTCGCAAAGCACTTTAAAGGGGGCGACCGCGCGCGCCGTAACTACATCATAGCGTTCCCGCCAGCGCGGGGAGCGGCCGGCGTCTTCCGCCCGGATATGGCAGGTGCCGACGCCGGTCAATTGCAGAGCCGCTATCAGCCTGTCCAAAAAGGCCAGTTTTTTGGCGGTGGCGTCCAAAAGCGCCACTTTGAGATCCGGCCGGAAGATTTTCAACGGCAGGCCGGGAAACCCGGCGCCGGTGCCAACGTCGCAGACCAGCGCGCCGGCCGGGAAGTATTTGGCATCGTATACTGTCAGCGAGTCGATAAAATGTTTGACGGCAATTTCCTCCGGGCCGGAAATCGCGGTCAGGTTCATCTTTTCGTTGGCTTGCGCGAGCAGCTCCAAATACAGGGAAAATTGCGCCAACTGCCCGGCGTCCAAGGCTATCCCGCTTTGCGCCGCCGCCGCTTCCACGATTTTCTTAAACAATGCCGTCCCCATTCCGATTGGCTTTCAGCCAGATCAGGAGCATGTTTATGTCCGCCGGCGAAACGCCCGGTACGCGCGCGGCCTGTCCGACGGACGCGGGTTTTATCCTGGCAAGTTTTTCCCGCGCTTCCACGGCTATTTCCTTTATGGCGTGATAATCCATGTCTGGCGGCAATTTTCTGCCTTCCAGCCGTCCGTTTTTTTCTACCTGCGCTTTTTGCTTTTGAATGTAGTCGGCGTATTTTATGCGTGTTTCCACTTGTTCCGCTTGTTCGGCCGTCAAGTCTTCCAAATGGAAAAAATCCTTTATGTCCCGGTAACGTATCTCCGGACGCTTCAAAAGCTGTGCCAGGCTCAGCCCGCTGTTTATATCCGCGCTGCCGAGAAGTCGCAGAAAGCGGCTGTTTTCTGCCGCCGGCGTTATCCGGCTCAGGCTCAGTTGCGCCAGCGCCCGCTCAACCGCTGAATGTTTGGCGCGAAACCTTTCATAGCGCAGGCCGTCTACCAGTCCAAGCCGCCGCCCTTTTTCCGTAAGGCGCAAATCGGCGTTGTCGTGTTGCAGCAAAAGCCGGTACTCCGCCCTTGATGTCATCATGCGATAAGGTTCGTCCGTCCCTTTGGTTACCAAGTCGTCAATCAATACGCCGATGTAGGCGTCCGCCCGGGAAAGGAGAAACGGCGGCTGCCCGCGTATCTTGCGCGCGGCGTTTATTCCCGCAACGATCCCCTGGGCGGCGGCTTCTTCGTAGCCGCTGGTGCCATTGGACTGGCCGGCGGAAAACAATCCGGCGATTTCTTTATGTTCCAAAGAAGGATTAAGTTGCAGCGGGTCAAGGCAGTCGTAATCAATCGCGTAACCTGCCCGCATCATTTTCACTTTTTCCAGGCCGGGTATTGTGCGCAGGAAAGCCACCTGCACATCCGCCGGCAAAGAGGTTGACATGCCCTGTACGTACATTTCGTCGGTCGCCGTCCCTTCCGGTTCAACAAAAAGTTGGTGCCGGCTTTTATCCGCGAAACGGACGATTTTCGTCTCGATCGACGGGCAGTAGCGCGGGCCTATCCCCTCCACCTGGCCGTTAAACATGGCCGCGCGGCTGAGGTTGTCTTTTATCACCCGGTGCGTCTGTTCGTTGGTATAGGTAAGCCAGCAGGAAACCTGTTCCCGCGGCAAAGGATCCGTCAAAAAGGAAAAGGCGCGCAGCTCTTCGTCTCCCGGCTGTATTTGCATCCGGCCAAAGTCCAGGGATTTTTTGTCCACCCGCGCCGGGGTGCCGCTTTTAAAGCGCATGGTTTTCAGGCCGAGTTTGTTAAAACAAACGGACAGCCGACGGGCGGAACGCATGCCATTGGGCCCGCCGGCGTAGTTTACCGCGCCGTAAATGATCCGGCTGCGCAGATAGGTGCCGGTGGCGACGACGACCGCGCCGGCGGCGAAAATTTCTCCCGCTTCGTCCCGCACGCCTGCCGCCGCGCCGTTTTCAAGCAGGATTTCATCAATCATCAGTTGTTTTACGTCAAGGTTTTCCTGTGCTTCCACGGCTTGTTTCATCAGGCGCTGATAGAGAGCTTTATCGGCCTGTATGCGCAGCGCTTGGACGGCGGGCCCTTTGCCTTTGTTCAAAACGCGCGTCTGTATGGCGGCTTGGTCGGCAATTATCCCCATTTGCCCGCCCAAAGCGTCCACTTCGCGCACCAAATGCCCTTTGGCCGGGCCGCCGATGGAAGGGTTGCAAGGCATAAACCCAATATTGTCCATGCTGATTGTCGCCATCAGCGTTTTCGCGCCCAGCCGGGCGCTGGCCAGCGCCGCCTCGCAGCCGGCGGGCCCGCCGCCGATGACAACGACGTCATAATTATCGGCCACGTAGCCCTCCTATTTGCCCAAACAAAACCGGGAAAATATTTCCCGCAGTATTTCATCGCTGGCCGTCTCGCCTGTAATTTTCCCCAATTCGCAAAAAGCGTTTTCACAGTCGATCAAGAGGCAGTCCAGCGGCAAATCCGCGCGCGCCGCCGCTTTTGCGTCGCCAAGGCTGGCCGCCGCTTTTGCCAGAAGTTCGGCGTGCCTCTGTTCCTGCACACAGGCCCCTTCCGTCAAAAGAGCGCCCGCGCCGCCGGCCTTTTGCCGCAGGCGCTCTTGCAAAATCGGCCAGCCGCTTTTATCTTTCACGGATATGTTGATAATGTCATCCCCCGCACAGCTTGCGAGAGCTTTTACTTCGGCGCGCGACGCCCTTGCCGGCAGATCGCTTTTGTTGATCAAAACAAGGCAGGGTTTGCCCGGGAAATTGGCCAACAAAAACCGATCGTCCGCCGTCAAAGGTTCCGATCCGTCCAAAACAAACAAAATCAGGTCAGCCCGCCCCATTTTTTCCAGGCTTTTTTCTATGCCGATTTTCTCCACTTTGTCGGCCGTTTCCCTCACTCCCGCCGTATCGACAAGAATCAGCGGCATGTCCCCCAAAATCAGCTCCTGCTCTATGCTGTCCCTAGTCGTACCCGCCACTTCCGTGACGATGGCGGCCTCATACCCGGCCAGGCTATTGAGCAGGCTGGATTTTCCCACATTTGGCCGGCCGGCGATCACCGCCCGCAAGCCGTCTTTGATTATCCGGCCGGCCGGGGCGGTATTCAGCAGCCGGTCCGCCTGATCTTTAAGTTCCGTAAGCAGGGCGAGCTCTTCGGCGGCGGACGGCGGACGCAAATCTTCTTCCGGGTAGTCAAGCGCCGCCCGCGCCCGCGCCAGCAGGTCTTTCAGCTTGGCGCGCATAGCTTTTATTTCGGCGGACAACATCCCCTCCTGCTGATAAACCGCCTGCCGCAAAGCCGACGCGCTGCCAGCGCGGATTATGGACATTACGGCCTCCGCCTGGGCCAAATCTATGCGCCCGTTCAAAAAAGCCCTTTGGGTAAATTCCCCCGGCTCGGCCATGCGCGCCCCGTGCGCGCGGGTCAGCGCCAAGACTTTCCCTAAGGCCGCCCGCCCGCCGTGGCAATGAATCTCCACGACATCTTCCGCCGTATAGGAACGGGGGGCGCGCATGTAGACGCAAAAGGCTTCGTCAATTATATCGCCTTGATCGCAAACGTGCCCGTAAAGCATTTTATGGCTGTCCGCCGCCTCAAGCGAAAGAGCGCTTTTGGCTTTGAATATTTTGCCGGCGATCGGCGCGCTGCCCGGGCCGCTTATCCGCACAATGCCGACCGCGCCTTCGCCGGCGGCTGTGCAAATGGCGCTTATCGTGTCAGGGGACATATTTCCTCCCGCAAAGAAACTTTTTTGGCAAAACCGCGCGCCGGGCGCGCCAAAACCTAAGCGGCCGCCCTTTGGCGCAAGGGCGGCCGCTTAGGTTATTTCTTGGGAATTATCACCACGTGCCGGTAATGGCCTTCGCCTTCGCTGTATGTAGTGATCCGCCGGTCGTCCTGCAGCGCCATATGGATTATCTTGCGCTCGTGCGAATTCATCGGCTCAAGCGCTACGCGCTCGCCGCCGCGCTTGACTTTGTCCGCCAGTCGCAGGGCCAATTTGCTTAGGGTTTCTTCCCGCCGTTTACGGTAGTTTTCAATGTCCAACAGGATTTTTACCCAAGTTTCACGCCCTTTGTTGGCAACCAGATTGGCCAGGTACTGCAACGCTTCCAGCGTCTGTCCGTGTTTGCCGATCAAAAGGCCCATGTCCGAACCGTATATTTCTAAATTCACCGTGTCATCTTCGCCCGCAAACTTTTCGATCAAAACTTCCATCGCCATTTTTTCAAAAATGCCGGCCAAAAATTCTTTCGCCGCGTCCGCCGGGGCGACCGCGCGTACCGATACGCGGACGGTAACCTGCTTTGTGCCAAACAAGCCGAACAAACCTTTTTTTTCTTTTTCTTCCACTACTTCGTATTCTACTTTGTCTTTTTCCACGCCAATTTCGTCCAAAGCGGCTTTAAGCGCCTCTTCCAAAGATTTTCCGGTTTTCTCGACTACGTTGGGCATTTTTTAATTAAGGCCTCCTTTTGCTGGTGGATTTCTGTCCGGTTTTTGCCGCCGCCTCCCGTCTGTCTCCGCGCGCGTGCCAAAATTGCTGCGCGACCTGCAAAATATTGGTTGTTACCCAGTAAAGGACCAGCCCGGCGGCAAACTGCAAACTAATATAGCCGATAAAAAGCGGCATAAAATAAAGCATCATCCGGTTCTGGCCGGAAGACGTGTCGGGCATGGTATAGTAGGACTGCGCTAAAGTGGTCAGCCCGGACAGCACAGGCATTATATAGTAGGGATCAGGCTCCGCCAAGCTGGGCATCCATAAAAAAGACGGCGGGCTGCCGCCGTAGTCAAATCCTTTCAAAGCGAAAAAAATGCCCATCAGGACAGGCATCTGCGCCACCAGCGGCAAACAGCCGGCCAGAGGATTAAAGCCGGTTTCTTTGTATAGTTTCAAGGTCTCTTCCTGAAGCCTTTGTTTGTCGTTTTTATATCTTTCCTGCAGGGCCTTCATCTGCGGCTGTATTTCCTGCATGGCTTTCGTGGATTGTATCTGTTTTCTTGTCAGGGGATACATTGCCAATTTGATTATGAGAGTGAATAAAATAATGGCAAACCCATAATTGGCGAAACCGGCGGCCGCGCCGGCCTGGTAACAAAACTCAATCATTTTTTGGATAAACTCTATAAATAAATCCGCTATGCCTGCCATTTTTATAACATCACCCCTATTTTGTCCCGGCCATCCGATCTTTCAAACAACTGGGTCGTAGCCGCCTTTATGAAAAGGATGGCAGCGCAGTATCCGCTTGATGGCCAAAAAACTGCCTTTGCCCGCGCCATATTTTTCTATGGCCGTTACAGCGTAAGCGGAACAAGTCGGATAAAAACGGCAATTGGCACCCAAAAACGGCGATATGCACAATTGGTAAAAACGAATGAGTAAAATCAGTGCTTTTCGCATTCTTCCCCGCGTTCTTTTTTTACTAAAATGCGCGCCTTTTCCGCTAAATTCAAAAATGTCCTTTCAAACGCCTCCCGCCCGGCCTTCAGCAAAGGCCGGCGGGCGATCCAGATGAAAGCGGCGCCTTCTTTCACTTCATGCTGAAAATGCCGGCAAACTTCCCGCATCATTCTTTTCATTCGGTTGCGCCGCACGGCATTGCCAAGCTTTTTGCCCGCCGCCACGCCGAATCTTTTTTCCTGCGACCCGCGCAAAGGCAATACGCGCAAAATTCCGGCATAATCGCCGAAAGACCTGCCTTTTTCGTAAACTTTCTGGAAATCTTTCTTTTTGCGCAGCCGCAAAGAACGCCCGAATTTATAGCTTAGCCGCCCGCCGTTTTCAGCCATTTAATATTTTCCCCGTCTAACCGCCCGGCCAAAAGCGATCTGTTGCCCCAGCCGCGCGGCAAATTCCGCCAAGCGGCGCGCCACGCGCGAAAACGCCGCGCTTTACGCCGACAGCCTTTTCCGGCCGCGCGCGCGGCGCCGCTTTAAAACAGCGCGCCCGCCGATGGTTTTCATTCGTTCACGAAAGCCGTGCGTCCGTTTGCGCCAAAGATTGTTTGGCTGGTAAGTCCTTTTCATCGCGCAAAATCCTCCCGCCATATCCGCCGTTTGTCAACGGCCATCATTTTTGCAGATAGCTATAGAAATTATATGTTAGATAACCAAGCCTGTCAAGAATTTTGCATTTTCGCCGTACGCGTTGTAAATGGCAAGTCTAAGCATCGCACATTTTCCAGTTAGGCCTTGTCAAAGACAATTCGCCTAACCAAAACAACGATAACCGCGAGAAGCGCTGCCCGTATTGTTTCATTTTGGCATGGCATTGCGGAATTTGTTTTTAAAGACCCATTCTGCATAATTAAACCGCAAAGCGCATTGCGGCCTGGTTTGGCTATTTCTTTAGTTTAACTCAGCATGATTTTCTTTGTCGCTATATTATCGCAGAAAACGCTATCATGCTCCACAAACAAAATAGTGGGAGCATTTTCTATCAGTAAATTTTCAATCTGCATACGTGATATGACATCAATGAAATTGAGGGGTTCATCCCAAACATGCAAATGGGCTTTTTCGCATAGGCTTTGGGCAATCAGCACCTTTTTCTTCTGTCCGCCGCTGAAATCACGCATATCCTTTTCAAATTGTACCTTCGAAAAATTGAGCTTGCGCAAAATGGCTTTGAAAAGGCTCTCGTCAATGCCGCATCTTAAAGCGTAACCGGACAGGCTTCCCGATAAAAAGGAAGTGTCCTGAGAAACATAGGAAACGGCCAACCGGCTGCCTTTGTGAAAAACTCCGGTATATTGCATGTTCTCGCCGCAAATGAGTTTTATGACGCTTGATTTGCCCGACCCGTTTTTGCCGGACAAGGCAACTCTGTCGCCTTGTTCGATCGAAAAACTGACGTTTTGGCAAGCCGTTTTTTCGCCGTAGAAAACAGAAACGCCTTCAAGAGCAATCAAACGGCTTGTATGGTAGCGCATTTGCGTTATTTTTAAGTTGTCCGCGCTCTCAATATTTTTACATAACCCTGATTTATCGTCAATTGCGGACTGCTGCCGTGCTGCAATCGCTTTGGATCGCTTCATCATTTTGGCGGACTTGTGCCCGATGAAGCCTCTGTCGGGGCGCAACCCTGAATTGCGTGTGCCGTGTTTCGTTTTTTCGGCCAGGCAAGACCATGCAGCTGTACGTTTTGCGGCTTCATTCAGTTTTTTGATGTCTTTTTTCAACCGTTCGTTTTCAGCGGTTTCCTGGCTGTCCTGGCACTCCTTGTTGAGAAGCCACGAAGAAAAATTGCCCCGCTGTATTTCGATATTCGTTTTGTTGATGGACAGGATATGGTCAACACAGTTGTCAAGAAAAGCCCTGTCATGCGAGACCAAAATAAAACCTTTCTTTGATTTCAAATAAGCGCTTACAATGGCCCTGCCCGCCATGTCAAGATGATTGGTCGGCTCGTCAATAAGCAAAAAACTGTTTTCTTTGAGAAAAAGCACGGCAAGCAATACTTTTGTCTGTTCGCCGGCAGATAAAGCGTTAAAACGCCGGTTTAAAATATCGTCCGAAACTTCAAGCAGCGAAAGCTCGCGCCTAAGCTCCCAGTCCAAACAATCATGGCCAATGCTATTTATGGCATCGATTGTGTTTATTTGCTTGTCCGGCACATCATACGGAAAATACGCAAAACTGACACTTGCGGAAATGTTGCCGGCATACTCATATTTGTCAAGCAGCAAGTTAAGGAATGTAGTCTTGCCCCTGCCGTTTCTTCCAATAAAGCCCAATTTCCAGTCGGTTTCTATCCGAAAGTTTACGTTTTCAAAGATGTTGTCATAACTGCCCGCGTAGGCAAAGGTTAAATTTGACACGCTTATAAGCGACATGGCCTTGTCCCTCCCCGTAAAATTATGAAAGCTGCAAGAAAGCCAGTTCTTGCAGCCCATAAAACACAGCGAGCCCAACCCATAAGGGCAAGGCAAGGCACAATATTTGAGCGAAAAGAGCATGCGACTTTCTTGCGCAGGCACGACAAAACAGATGAAAACTCTATCTTCATAATTTCGTCATGCTTTAATTATCAGCAAGAAATGCCGCGCACCCTCTATCAACTCCAATCTTTGTTATGTCTATACGTTAGCAGAATTTTTGCTTGCTGTCAAATTGGACAAATCAGGGCGTGTTTGCAAACTAGCACTAAACATCCTTTGGGTCAATAAGCGTTGCCACGGGAGCGTGAACAATTTCTTCGTTTTCGGCGATTTGCCGCAATTCGCTCGTTTGCCAGGGCGATCAAGCTAATATCGCCAAAAATAAATTTCGCAATCCCCCGTTTCAATCGCAGAGAGCATTGGCCGCTTGCTTTTGTGTCCGCTTTTCCGCTTCTGCAATCGTTAGGGTCTCCGCTATTTGCGCAAATATCGTACGCTTTGCCCCTGTTAGAAGCCGAAAATTCCGATTGGATAGTTTGACTGTTTCTTCGTATCTCCTATAATTAGTACATCATATTTTAAGTTGCGCAGGAAGTCTAATAATCGCCGAAGTGAGAAAAACGAAAGAAGCGCAGTAAAATCAAGGCTTTGCGCGAGGTGGCCGTGTTCAGAGCACACGAATGCCCCGCGCAAACGGATTTTTATACTCTGACGAAACCTGCGGGGAAGAGGGAGCTAATCTCTCATTTCCGCAGGTTTCATTCTATCAGAATTGCTGTCGTAAGTCATAGAGAACACCATATCCTGTAACCACTTGCGGAATGGCGGATTGTCGTTGAATTGCTTGAAAAGCTCCATATTGTCGGACATTATGCTCATAACCACTCTTTGCAGGACGCGGTCGCTCTCGGTGCGGGCTTCCTGCTTGTCGGCGTTTTTCATTGCGTTCTGATAGGTTTGGTCTTTCGCAACCATACCCGGAATCTCTGCGATTTGCCGCCTGATATTGTCGGCGTCTTTCCAGTCAATGTTGCCGAATAGGTCATTGAAATTGGAGAGAATGGTCGATAACAAGTCAAGCTCCGGCTCACCCTTTCCCGCAACCTTTCCGGTCGGAACAGGTTCAACGGTTGCATCGGCGTCTTCAAGCTGAATCGCCATCTGTTCTTTGGCTACGGCGCGATAGCTGTCGAGGTCAATAGCGTTTATTATGCCTTGCGAAAGGTCTTCCTCAATGGGCGACGGCAACTTAGGCAGAAGCAGGTTGAGGAATATAGATAGTTTCTCCCATTCGGCATTGCCATGCGGCAGTATTGCGCCCAAGAAACCATAGGTGCGGACAAACGCCTTAGCCGACGACTTGAACTCAACTTGCGCGTTCTCGTCAAGCCGTTTGTATAGGTTCGTGCATACATCAAGTATCGGGTCGAGTTTGTCGCGCTCCGCGCCGTTTAGGTACAGGTCAACGAATGTGTCAATGTGATACTTTGTGTAAACTTGGTGAGCTTCCATAACCGCTATGAGGTCATATAGCTTGTTCGGGTCGGTCTCGCCTGAAAGCATCGTTGTGCGGTAATAGCGCGAGAATGACTCTTGTATGTCGTCAGGGTCATTGGCAAAGTCAAGCACAAAGGTATCTAACTTGCCCTGCATTGCGCGGTTCAACCGAGAAAGGGTTTGCACCGCTTTAATGTCACTTAGAATTTTATCAACATACATCGTGTGCAAAAGCGGTTCGTCATAGCCTGTTTGGAACTTATCCGCGACAATCAAGAAACGGTATGGTCCTTCCTTGAACTTGCCGGGTATGGCGTTACTCGGAAAGCCGTTAAGCGCGGCTTCGTTTATGGTTACGCCACCATATTCCTTATCGCCGCTGAACGCGACTATCGCCTTGTACGGGCTTTTTCGTGCTTCAAGACAACGATTGACGGCGTGGAAATAGTCAATGGCGCGTTCAATCCCCGCCGTCACAATCATAGCGCGGGCTTTGCCCCCAATCTTCTGCGCGACGTGTTCATGGAAGTGTTCCACCATTATGTCGGCTTTCTGATTGATAGCGTAGTCGTTGCTCTCAACAAACTTGCGCAGCTTCTTCTGCGCCTTTTTCTTGTCAAACTTAGGGTCTTCGCTAATGGTCTTAGTGAGTTTGTAATAGCTCTGAATCGGAGTGAAGGAGCGCAGGACGTCGAGTATAAAGCCCTCCTGAATGGCTTGTTTCATCGAGTAGTTGTGGAACGGCTTATGGTGAACCGTGCCGTCGCCCTGCTGCACAGGAACGCCGAACATCTCCAAAGTCTTGTTCTTCGGCGTGGCGGTGAACGCAAAGTAGCTCGCGTTTGTTAGCATTTTACGCCCCTCAACGAGCTTGTTAATCTTGTCCTCCACATCGTCGTTCGGGTCATAGCAGCCGCCGAGCGCGAGGTTCATCTTAGTGGACATGCTGCCGCTTTGACTGCTGTGCGCCTCGTCAATGATAATCGCAAACTTGCGGCGCTTATGCTCCGAGCCTATGTAGTTGAGGATTAGCGGGAACTTGTGAACGGTCGTAATGATAATCTTCTTTCCGCCCGTGATAGCGGCGCGGAGATCGCCGGAGTGTTCCGCCCACGCCACGGTATTCGACACCTGCATAAACTGCTTGATTGTGTCGCGGATTTGCTTGTCGAGGTTCACGCGGTCGGTGACGACAATCACGGAGTCAACAACATTCGCGCCGCTGACCTCAAGCCCGACAAACTGATGCGCGAGCCACGCTATGGAGTTGGACTTTCCGCTACCCGCGCTGTGCTGTATCAGATACCGCTGACCTACGCCGTTTTTGCGGACATCGGAAAGCAACGCCTTGACTACGGCAAGCTGGTGATAGCGCGGGAATATCTGCTTTTCGCTTGTCCTGCCTGTGTCCTCGTTCTTCTCAGAAACCACTTGCGCGTAATTCTCTATAATGTTCGCAAGCTCGCGCTTAGTAAAAATGTCTTTCCACAGGTAATCGGTCATAATGCCGTCGGGATTGGGCGGGTTGCCCGCGCCATCGTTATAGCCCTTGTTAAACGGCAGAAACCACGACGATTTGCCGGAGAGCCGTGTGCAGAACTTCACCCGCGCATCGTCAACGGCGAAGTGTACCATACAGCGTTTGAACTGGAACAATAGCTCTTTCGGGTCGCGGTCGGTCTTGTACTGGTACACCGCATCGTCAACGTCCTGCTTCGTAAGCTGATTTTTGAGTTCGCAGGTGATAACAGGCAAGCCGTTAATGAACAGACAAAGGTCAAGCGCGAGTTTCGTATTGCCCTGCGAATACCGCAACTGCCGCGTCACGCTGAATATGTTCCGCTCAAACTGCTCCGCCGCTTTCGTGTTCTTCTCCGATGGCGTCATATAGAACATCACAAGGCTGGCGGGGTAAATCCTTATCCCGTTGCGGAAAACGTCAACAATGCCGCGCTTGGCGATTTCGCCGCGCAGCCGGTCAAGGAATTGTAGTCGTTTCATCCCCGCGCCGTCAAGCCCAAGTTGCCCGTACTGCTTCGGTTGCGTCGTTTCAAGAAAGCGCAACATGCGCAACTCGTCAACGGCGTACTCGCGGTTATAGTCCGCGCTTACGCCCTGCTCGAAACCGTTATGCACTACGAGCCAGTCAACGATTAGGCTTTCAAGTCCCGATTCCTGTGTGTTAGTCGGCATTTTCAGTATCCTCCTGTACTTCTTCCGCGTCTTCAACCTCGTTCAACGCTTCGACTCGCTCATACTCCGGGACGGCGACGCCGCGAACGTCAATCTTGCCCGTGACGACGTCGCTGATAAGCCGTGTGCGGTACTCGGCGAGGAGGGAGTTTTCATTCTCAATGGCGGATATTGCGCTGTCATACGCCATACATTGCTTATTGAGATTCGCCACAATTTCCTCTTGCTCTGAAATCGGCGGTACAAGCAGTCGTAATTGCCGCAATGCGCTTACAGATATGTGAACGATAATGTCACCCTTTGCGCGTGAAACCCGCTGTTTCAGAATGTAAGGACAGCGCAAAGCGTATGTCAAGAACATAGGCCGTATGCTGTTGTTGCAGGTAAATATAGCCGCGTCTCCGCTCGTCCAAGTGTCTGCGGCAATGTCGTTTACCAATGCTTGCCCGATTTCTTCTTTGGTTTCACCGGACAAAGCAAACAGCAACTCCAACCGTTGAATTCGCGCATAGAAATCCTTTGCGCTATCTTTGATTCTCGTTATCGGCTCGACAAGTATCATTTTGCCAGTCCGATATATGTCACCGTAGCGAATACATGCCACACCGTTTTCGTCATCATCGGTGCGCGAACCGCCAAATCCTTTACGGAAGTTACCGAGATTGCCAAGGCTTATATCTTGCCACCCCTCGTCCCTGCGTGTCACCGCCTCGTTAATCGCCGCTTGCTTCGCCTCGCGCAGGAGCGCAACCTGCCGCTTGCGGGCGTTGATAAGCGTGTTCAGTCGAGAGGTCTGCCAGTCGAGGTATTGCACGATTTGATTCTGCTCGACAAGGGGCGGGAGGGGGAGTTGTATCGTTTTCATCTCGCTGAAACGTGTAGTCCACAAGTCCGCAACTATGCCGCGTCCCATACGATAATATTCCTCTATAAAGTCGTGGCTTTTCAATAGGTGGTGCAGATATTGCAGGTCATAACTGCCGCGCAATACAAGGGCCATGTTTATCAGCGACACAGACCCGTCAAACGTAGAGACGCCGCTACTGCCTTTGCGGTCGGAGCGGCTGTTTATCACGAAGTCGCCAACGCATACACGTTTTCTGTTATCGCCATTGTCTGTCTTTGCGGCGCGAGCAAGTTGCGGTAGTATGCCATTCTTTGTTACAGATAGTGGCGCATACTCTGCATCGCTAACCTTTTCGTTCCGCTCGGTAAACACGCTAGCAAGGCGAGTTGTATCCCAATGCTTGGGCAGTATGCCGAACCACATTATACCCCTACCCCCAAAATCTCACTCAACAGTCCTGCCGTTTCGCGTTCAAGCGCGAGAATGTCGGCGGTGATTTCAGCAAGCGGACGCAGTTCCACAGGCTTGTAGAAATACTTGGTGAAGCTAATTTCATACCCGATTTTCGTCTGCTTCTCGTCCATCCACGCAAGCGGCGCGTAGGGCTTCACTTCGTTCTCGATAAACGCTTCGACACCGCCGGGGTATGCAAACGGGACTTGCTCCGTGTCGGTTTTGTCCTTATCGACGACAAAAGCGCCTTTCTTATCGCGGAGCGGCTTGTCGCTCCCGTCAAGCTGCGGTTGCAGGACGGTCACTTTCCAATAGCCAAACTCGGAGTTGTCAAACACGCGGCTGTGCTCGTTCTCGGTCATATTGAGGAACAGGTCGAGTATGCGTTTGCGGTCGTCCGGCGTAAGCTCGCAGTTGCGCTTGCCGAGATTCTTCTTCAGCGGCGACTTGAACGAAGTTGCGTCAATCAGTTGCAGTTTGCCGCGCCGTTGCGGGGTCTTTCGGTTAGACAGCACCCAAATAAACGTGCCGATTCCGGTGTTGTAGAACATATTTTCAGGAAGGGCGATAATCGCTTCCACGAGGTCGTTTTCAATCATATAGCGGCGAGCGTTGCTCTCGCCTTGCCCAGCGTCGCCCGTAAACAGGCTTGAGCCGTTGTGAACTTCGGCAATGCGCGAGCCAAGCTCGGTGTCGTGCTTCATCTTGCTGATGTTGTTCAACAGGAACATAAGCTGGCCGTCGCTTGTGCGCGGTATCATAGAAAACTCCGGGTCGTCCTTGAACTGCGTAACAAAGCGCGTGTCAAGTATGCCTTTCTTGCCGCCCATTTTTTCCGCGTCTGTTTTCCAGCTCTTGCCGTAAGGTGGGTTGGAGAGCATAAAGTCAAAGCTGCGGCTTGGAAAGCGGTCGTCCGCAAGCGTCGAGCCATAGGCGATGTTGCCAGATTCGCCGCCCTCGCCTTTGAGCAGCATATCGGCGCGGGTGATTGCGAATGTTTCGGGGTTTACCTCCTGCCCGAACAGGTGAATGGACACGCTCTTGCCACTCTTTTGCGCAATGTCGGCAAGCCGTCCCTGCGACACCATGAGCATACCGCCCGTGCCGCTTGCGCCGTCGTAGCAGGAATAGGTCGAGTCTTTGATTTTGTCGGCAATCGGCACAAACACAAGGTCTGCCATAAGCTCCACCACGTCACGCGGCGTGAAGTGTTCCCCGGCTTCCTCGTTGTTTTCCTCGTTGAAGCGGCGTATAAGCTCCTCGAACACCGTCCCCATCGTGTGATTGTCAAGCGCGGGTATCTTTATGCCGCCGATGTCGTCAAGCACAGGGTAAGGGCCAAGATTTACAGTCGGCAACACGAATTTTTCTATCACCGCGCCGAGAATGCCGGCTTCGGACATCGTGTCCACCTGTACGGCAAACTTGAACTTTTTCAGTATCTCCTTAACATTGGGCGAAAAACCGTTAAGGTATACTAAAAAGTCCGCTTTCAGTTTCTGCCGGCCGGCGCGGTTTGCAAGGTCTTTCAGCTTGAACGGCGAAGCGTTGCAAAATGACTGTTTCGCGGCGTTGCAGAGTGCCTCGGTCTGATTGACAATGCCGGAGTCGTCGAGCATCTTCTTCATTTTCAGTACGTCATCTTTAGTCGCTTCAAGCACAGCATCGAGGCGGCGAATGACGGTCATCGGCAAGATAACATCGCGGTACTTGCCGCGCACATAAACATCACGGAGACAGTCGTCGGCGATGCCCCAAATGAAACTCACGATTGAGTTGTAGGTTGCTGTGTCCATAGGTTTATCCCTCCGCATGTTATGTGCGAATACGGTTAAGCTCCGCCACAATCGTATCTGAAACACCACTCTTTGCGGCGTATTCTTTGAGCTTCGACATTGCGAGGCGGCTCGGGTTGGCGCGCCGGTTCTCCCAACGATTGAGCGTTGCGAAGCTAACGGTCAAGTCACGCGCAAGCATTTCCTGTGAAATGCTCAGTTCATTGCGCATTGCTTTGAGAATCTCGGCGATCGTCATGATTATCCACCACCTCAAGAATAGGTTATAACAGATGCTATAATTTATGTCAAGCACCCAAATCGACTTTGTTCGCAGAGTGAACCGCAATCAGTAAAATGCGAAATAAACGCCTCGTCCCACGAAGCTCTTATTGTGCAATGCTACAAACTTTCGGCATTCGCACGAAAGCGTCATTTAATCCCTTGACAAAGCGTTTCGGAAATGCCGCCATCTTGACGAGCCGACGGGCAACAAAGGGGTGATTTTCGCCACGGGAACGCAAATCTACAAAAATCGATCAAACAAAGAAGTCAATCAGAGCTATGCAGACAATAGACTTCCTGCGCAACCAAAAATGTGATATGCTCATTATATGAAATACGAAGAAACAGTCAAACTATCCAGTCAGGATTTTCGGCGTCTGACAGGGGCAAAGCGTACAACATTTGCGAAAATGGTGGAGATCATATCTATTTCATAAGCGGAAAAGCGGCACGATGTGAAACACGGGCCGTAGTCAACAAAGCGGACGGCAAGGTTCTCTGCCTTGCGTTTGCCAACGGCAACCGGGCAGATTTGCGTCTTTTCAAGGAAGGCGGCGCATACGCGAAATCGGGAACCGTACTTGAGGTCGGCACAGGGCATCAAGGACTAGCAAAGATCAACTCCAAATGACATTGAAAAAGCACTGGAACATTCAGGCATGAAATATTTCTTTGAAAAACGCTGTCGTTACTGGGAATAAACCTGCTTGGCGGGCTAAATGAAGGAGGTGTCTGGCAATGACAACAAAGAAGGATGATTTCAAGTACGAGATTGTCAACGAACTTGGTGTCATTTCTGAACGAAGCAAAGGATGGCGCAAGGAGTTCAATCGCGTAAGTTGGAATAGCGGAGAACCTAAGTATGACGTTCGCGATTGGGACGGCGAGCATAAGAAGATGGGCAAAGGCGTAACCTTGACGGAAGCAGAAATGAGGAAACTTTATGAGTTGCTTGGAGCGGAAATAAAGGCATTGGATACATATGTGATCTGACTTAAAAAGTATCAACATCAAAATGCTTGTAAACGGCGCTTGCAGTATCTTCGTTGCCGATAATGCTGTCAATCAGGCTGCATTTCATGTTTGCCCCATCTTTTTCAATTTGAAATCAATCGCCGCCTGCCGATAATCTTTATTATGTGCCATGCCTATATTGCCGTCATATTTTGCAGAAACCTTAACAATTTTTGGGTTGAAGCGCTATATATCACATATATTCAAGCAACCAAGCCTGTCCATAAAAAGTATTGTCAGGCGCTTGTTGCTTAGAGCGCCTATTTTTGTTAAGATACTCTATGACGATGATAAATGTTTTTCTGATGTATTTATGAAGCAAGCTTCATAAAGGAGACCATACATGGAAATAAACGATGTCTGGCAAAAAGTCTTAAACCGGCTGGAAAAGGAAACGCCTGCTCCTGTTTTTAAGACTTTTGTAATGCCCCTTATTCCTTTGGATACGAATGACGGCATCTTTACGCTTGCTTCCCCGTACGATTTTATCAAAGATCAGGTGGAAAGCAATTACGGCGAAAAATTAGCGGCGGCGCTTTGTGCCGTATGCGCCGAAAATGTTAAGGTCCGGATTGTAAACATGGAAGGGGCTGAAGACAAACAGACGGAAAAATTACCCCAAGACAATGGCGACATTGAGACAAAGAAAAGCGATTTTACGACGGAGGAGGAATTTACCAAAACTTTAAACAATAAATATAATTTTGACACTTTTGTCATCGGCAATTCCAACCGTTTCGCGCACGCCGCCGCACTGGCTGTTTCCGAAACGCCGGCCAAAATTTACAATCCCTTGTTCATTTACGGCGGTGTCGGCCTCGGCAAGACACATTTAATGCATGCCATCGGCCATAAAATAAAAGAAAATATAACCGGCAGCAAGGTTATTTATACTTCCAGCGAAAAATTCACGAACGAATTTATAGATTCTATCAGCAACAAAACTTCCGCCGCAGGGTTTCGCAAAAAATACCGGAACATTGATTGCCTGCTGATTGACGATATTCAGTTTTTGGCAAAAAAGGAACAGACCAAAGAAGAGTTCTTTCATACTTTTAACACTCTTTTTGATTCCAACAAACAAATTGTCATTGCCAGCGACCGTCCGCCCAGGGAAATAATGACTTTGGAAGCAAGGCTTGTTTCACGCTTTGAAAGCGGCCTTGTCGCCGACATTCATCCGCCCGACCAAGAAACCCGGATCGCAATACTGAGAAAAAAGGCGCAGTCCGCCGATCTGTCGATTGACAATGAGGTGCTCGCTTTTATCGCCGGGAAAATAAAAAACAACATAAGGGAGTTGGAAGGGGCCTTTAGCAAGGTAATCGCTTTTTCCAAATTCAACAATACGCCGATTAATTTGGATTCTACTATTTCAGCTTTAAGAAACATCATCGGCGAAAACATAAGCCAGCCGGTTACCGCTGATTTGATACTTGATAAAGTTTCCGCGCATTATAAAATCAAAAAAGAAGATATTTTAGCGCAAAGGCGCTCCCGCGACACTGTTTTTCCAAGGCACGTGGCTATGTACCTTTTGCGGGACCTCACGGATTATCCTTTCGCCAAGATCGGGGAAATTTTCGGCGGCAGAAATTATTCCACGATAATCCACGCCGTACAGAAGATTGCCAAGGATATGGAAAGGGACAGGGAATTTGAACAAGAAATCAAAGAAATCGCGCAGAAAATTTTAAATACCGATTGACCTTTGCAAAAATGTTGACAAGGCGTCAAATTTTATGTGCAAATATCCTCAATAACTGATTGGAAATGTTGATAAAAATTTAAATTGCTGTTTGTCTGTTGATAATGTTGATAAAAAGGCCGTTCTAAAAGTTTTAAATCAACGCTTTTTTCACATAGCAGTTTGCCTTGCCCAGAAAGAAAATGGACATTATCACCGAAACGAACAAATACTAATACTAAGACTACGAAAAATTTTATATAATATTAACTAAAAAGCAAAAACGCGGAGGAAAAGTATGAAAGTAATCTGCCAAGCCCAAAAACTCGGCAAAGCGGCTCAAATATTGCAAAAAGCCCTGCCGTCTAAAGCGGTAAGTTCTCAGGTTTATATGTGTGTTTATTTAAAAGCGTTTGAAGATAAAGTTGAACTGCAGGCTACTGATTCGACATTTGGCGTATCGGTAACGCTGGACGCCCAAGTTGTCGAAGAAGGCGAGGCTGTAATCGCCGGGGCGCTTTTTACATCGGTGGTGGAAAAAAGCGAGCGGGAATTTGTGGAAATTTACAAAAATGAAAACGAAGGCAAAGTTGTCATATCTTCAGGCGAAGACCGGGAAGCGGTCATTTTCTGTCTGCCGGTCGAAGAGTATCCTGTAATTAATAAATTGGCCGTAACTAATTTTATAAAGATAAAAGATGATGTACTTAAAGAGATGATCAGAAAAACGGTATTTGCCTGTTCTTCCGAAAAAGAGATGCGGATGGTTTTTACCGGAGTGCTGATGGAAATGAAAGGGCGGGAGCTTGTTTTCGCCGCCACCAATACGCACCGGCTCGTGGTGAAAAAATATGAGTTGGACAACGAGCAGGGAGATTTCTCCATGGTAATACCTGCCAGGATATTGAGGGAAATTGAGAGCATAAATTTAGGCGATTTGCCGGAAGACGTGATTGTCGGCTGGAAAAATCATCAGATAATCTTGCGTTTCGGCGACGTTTATATGGAATCGCGGCTCATCGAAGGCAGTTTCCCTGACTACCGCAAGGTAATACCGGCTTCTTTCGGCAAAACGGCCAAGGTAAAGACAGCGGATCTTTTGGGAGCGGTCAACCGGGCGGCTCCTTTTTCCAAAGAAGGGGAAAACAACGTGTTGAAGCTGAACATTGACAACGGCCGGATGGTCATTTTCGCCAGCAATCCGGAAAAAGGCAAAAGCACGGAGAGGATTGGCTGTGAAAATAAGGGCGGGCAGATTGAAATAGCTTTTAACATGAGATACATCAGCGACATATTAAAGAGAATAGAGAGCGAATATACCATCATAAGCTTGAACAGTTCGGTCAGCCCGGCGCAGGTGGCGGGAGAAAACGACGAAAATTATCTTTATGTCATGACTCCTATCAGGTTGGGCGCTTAAATGAAAGTTATTGGAGGGAAAAGGCGTTTTGACCGTTGTCTGCGCATAGGCGGCGGACAAAATGGAAAATGAAGGTAAAAAGGTTGCTTGTCGACAATTTCCGCAATTGCCAAAAGGGCGATTGGTCTTTTTCCGGCGGGATAAATGTTTTGTATGGACAAAACGGCGAGGGAAAAACTAATATTATAGAATCTTTGTATTTTTCCGCTTTAGGTTGTTCGCACAGAACTTTTCAGGAGGACGATCTTATAAACTACGCGGCATCCGGCATGGGCGTCTGCGTCGTAGCGGAAAGGGAAACCGGCGGGGAAACGAAGATTGTTATTAAAAAAAGCGCCCGGCGGAAAAACAAGGAAATAAAGGTTGACAATAATAATGTTAAACCGCGTGAATTGATTGGGCAGATAAAAGCGGCTATTTTTTCGCCGGAAGACATGAAATTGGCCAAAGGCGAGCCGGCGTTAAGGCGCCGGTTCGTTGACATTCAAATAGCGCAGGTAAATAGCGCTTATTGTTTTTCTTTGGCGCGGTATAACAAGATTTTGCAGCAAAGGAACCAATTGCTTGCCGCGATAAAGGAAAAGAGGATGTCTATTGGTTTGCTGGAAATGTGGGACGAGCAACTGGCAAAAGAGGCCAGCATAATCTTGCCGGCTCGTCTTAAAACTTTGGCAAAAATATCCCGTTTGGCGGCCGAGGTATACGGCGAGCTGTCAGAAGGCCGGGAAAAAGCCGGTATGGTTTACCGCCGCCGGGAAGGCGACAAAGATGGGTTTTTAGAGGAAAATGGCGAAAATAGTTATCTTTGGTACAGAGAAGGGTTGGCGGCGCGGGTAAAAAAGGATACCGAAAGCGCTTCCACCGGTTTAGGGCCGCATCGCGACGATATATTTTTTACTTTGGACGGCCTGCCGCTTAAAGGGTTCGCTTCCCAAGGGCAGCAACGCAGTTTCGTGCTGGCGCTGAAAATAGCGGAAACTATGATTATAAGGGAAGAGTGCGGGGAGTATCCTGTTCTTTTGCTTGATGACGCGCTGAGTGAATTGGACGGCCGCCGCCGGCAAAAACTAATAGATTTTCTCAGCGGCCGCATACAGACTTTCATTACTCTGACGGAAAAGGATTTGTTTCGGAATCCGCAGCAGGCGGTTTTTTATCGGGTGGAAAAAGGCGGGATCAGCGAGGGTTGAGATGGATGGCGTATATAACGTCCTGCGAAAGCTTTTGGGCGGCAAGGAAAACCGGGAAAAATATTTTTGCGCCTGGCTTAGGGCCAATTGGCGCGATATCGCGGGAGAAGGAGCGGCCGCGAAGAGTTTTCCTGCCGCCCTGCGCGGAGACATTCTTTTTTTGCGCGTGGAAGGTTCAAGCCGGGCTCATGATCTTTTAATGCGGAAAAAAGAAATTATAGATAGAATAAACCTAAAATTAAATGCTATAATAATAACAGACATAAAATTTTCTATCGGCGCGCTTCCGGAAGAAGTAAAAAACGCTGGCTGCCCCGGTGGGCGGCTTGATTAAGGGCAAGCGAAAGAGGTTTGTATCCGTGTATTTGCACATAGGTTCCGGCATTATGGTGGAAACGCAAAAAATAATCGGCGTGTTTGATTCAAAGGGCGCGGCGAAAGACCTTTGTTGCGAAAGAAAGTTCCGGCGGGAACGAGACTACAGTTGTGTGCTTACGGATGACGGCGCGGTTTTTTCCGAGCTTTCGGCCGCAACTTTAAAAAAACGCGCGGAAGGCGCGTTTGACGAATATTGATAAATTCTGCGGAAAGTTTGTGGTAAAAGCATGACAGAAGAAAAAAATAACGATGCCGGCGCCGGCAAGGGAAATGTAGATTACGGCGCGCAGGACATACAAGTCCTGGAAGGGATAGAACACGTCCGCCTTCGCCCGTCCATGTATATAGGCAGCGTTGGCAGCCGCGGGCTGCATCATTTGGTATATGAAGTGGTGGACAACAGCATAGATGAGGCGCTGGCCGGCTACTGCGACAAAATCGAGGTATTTATCGGCAAAGACGAAAGCGTGACGGTCGTCGACAACGGCCGCGGCATACCGGTGGACATGCACGCGACCGGCAAACCGGCGGTGGAGGTCGTCATGACCAAGCTCAACGCCGGCGGCAAGTTCGGCGGCGACGGCTACAAAGTTTCCGGCGGCTTGCACGGCGTTGGCGTTTCGGCGGTAAACGCGCTCAGCGAGGTCATGGAAGTCGAGATAAAACGCGGCGGCAGGATTTACGCCATCAAGTTTTCCCAAGGACAGACGGTGGAAGAATTAAAAGAGGTCGGCGTATCCGACGAGAACGGCACCAAGGTAAGGTTTTTGCCGGACAGGGGTATTTTCGAGGAAACGGTATTCAATTACGATATTTTACGGCATCGGCTGCGCGAGCTGGCTTTTTTGAACAAGGACGTAACTATAATATTGACCGATTTGCGCACGGAGGAAACAGAAACTTTTCATTACGAAGGCGGGATAAACTCTTTCGTACGATATATCAACAAAAATAAAGACGTCCTGTTCGATCCGCCGATCTACACCGTCGGCAGCCAGGAACATACTATGGTGGAAATTTCCATGCAGTATAACGATGGCTATGCGGAGAACATTTTCAGTTTCGTCAACAACATCAATACCGAAGAGGGCGGGGCGCATCTTAGCGGCTTCAAAGTGGCCCTTACCAAATTGGTGAATGACTTCGCACGCAAAGGCAACATGCTTAAAGAAGGCGACGAGAACCTTAGCGGCGACGATGTGCGCGAGGGGCTGACGGCGATTATCAGCCTGAAAATGCGCAACCCGCAGTTTGAAGGGCAGACCAAGACCAAGCTCAACAACGGCGAAGCGCAGGGGATTGTCAGCAAGGTGCTTTCCGAAGGGTTGAACGAATTTTTTGATCAGCATCCGGCCGTTACGAAAAAAGTCATTGAAAAGTGCATATTGGCGGCGCGGGCGCGGGCGGCCGCCCGCAAGGCCCGCGAGCTTACCCGGCGCAAGACCGCCTTTGACGGGGGGGCGCTGCCGGGGAAATTGGCCGATTGCTCCAGCAAGGATAACGTGGATACGGAGATTTTCATCGTGGAGGGCGATTCCGCCGGCGGGTCGGCCAAGCAGGGGCGAGACCGCCAATTTCAGGCCATACTGCCCTTGCGCGGCAAGATCCTCAATGTGGAAAAGGCGCGTTTGGACAAAATACTCGGCAACGAGGAAATCAGGGCGATGGTTACGGCCTTCGGCAACGGCATAGGCGAGGAATTTGAGATAGAGAAGAGCCGTTACGGCCGGATTATCATCATGACCGACGCGGACGTGGACGGCGCACATATCAGGACGCTGCTCTTGACTTTCTTTTATCGGCACATGAAAGGACTTATCGAGTCGGAGCGCGTCTATATCGCGCAGCCGCCGCTCTATCAACTGAAAAAGGGCCGGGAACAATGGTATTTGTACAACGATGAGGAATTGGACGCTTTATTGGATAGTATCGGCCGCGACGGCAACGCCGTTATACAGCGCTACAAAGGCCTGGGCGAGATGAATGCCGAACAATTGTGGGACACGACCATGAACCCTAAGACGCGTACCATTTTAAAGGTAACGCTGGAGGACGCGATCGAGGCGGACGAGATATTTTCCGTCTTGATGGGGGACAAGGTAGAACCGCGCCGGCAATTTATCGAAGAACACGCGAGCGAAGTGCGCAACCTTGATTTGTGATAAAAACAGGGGAAATTTTCAGTCCGCGCAAAAGCAGCAAAAAGAGGTGGGAAAGCATGGGAAAGGCAGAAGAGGAAAAAAAGGCTTTTTTGGAAGAAATGAAGGAGAAAATGAAAAATCCGTTTTTTCGCGCCGCCAACGAGCAACTGTTCAAAAAATTGGAACGGGAAATAAAAGAGCAGGAAGCGGAAGATAAAATAAGAAAATATCTCCGCGATGAAAATCCCGGCGCGAGTTTTGCCCGGGTAGTGCTTGACACGCAGGTTGACATGAAGATCATCGAACAGCTCATCGCCGACGGGCGCATAAACATAAGGGTGGCCGACCAGGACTACAAGGAACTGGAAGCGGAGCAAAAAGAGCTCGTCAACAGGCTTTCCCAGATCGGCGGTTCGCTCGACAACAAGAGCAAAGCGGAACAAAAGAAGCGGGAAAGCGAAGAAATCAAGACTTCCGGCATGTACAGCAAAAAAGATAAATTGTTTTTCCCCAACCAGAAAAAAGATCGATAAAACAGGCAAAGCGGCCAGTGCCATGGCGTTGGCCGCTTTGCGGCGCAATGTGGCTCGCCGCGCCGGATATCCCTGCGCCCCCAAAGGAACAGCAGCCCGCCGCTTTTACCAGTTGCGCGTCTTGCGCCAGAATTCCGGCCGCAGCAGCACCAAGACGGTGAAAAATTCCAGCCGCGCCAGCAGCATGCAGAAAGTAATAGCCACTTTGCTTATTTCATCCAAGTCGATTAAACTTTTTGCGCTGGGCAAAAGGGCGAAAGGGACATCCGTGCCCGCCGTGCCGATGATGGAGGCCATGAGCAGTATGCTTTCGTAAAAGTCGACGCCGCGGAAGGTCAAGACGGCGACGGCGCAAAAATAAACAAAAATGAAAACGAACACATAGCGGGCGGCGGACGACGTCAAAGTGCTGTTTACGGTTTGGCCGTTTATGGAAAGATTGAAAATTACTTTAGGGTGCAGTATGCGCTTGAGTTCGATATAAATAAGCTCGCAGATGATGATCAAGCGGGCGATTTTGAGACCGCCGGCGGTGGATGCGGTGCAGCCGCCGATGAACATGAAAGCGAAGACAAGGAATTTGCTGAAAGGCGGCCAGGGGTTAAGGTCGGCAAGGACTAGGCCGGAAGTGGACAGGACGGAAGAGACGTGAAAGAAGGCGTTGTGCAGCGAACCGCCCAAAGAATAAATGCCGGCGCGGTACAGGTCGTAGGCGATTAGCAAGGAGCCGGCGGCGATCAGGGCGATAAAAACGCGAAATTCCAGATCGGCGGCAAATTTTCGCCAGCCGCGGACGAAAACTTGATGGTACAGGGAAAAGTTGACCGCCGCGCAAATGGTAACGATCGCGGTGAGAAATTCCACCAAAGGGCTGTTAAAATAGCGGATGCTTTCGTTATGGACGGAAAAACCGCCAGTCGAGACGGAGGCCATGCTGTGCGTGATCGCGTCAAAAGCGTCCAGCCCGGCGAAAAAAAGGATAAGCGCGAAAATCGCCGTCATGCCCGTATAGATCTTCCAGAGCATAAAAGCCGCGTCGCTAAGGCGCGGCAGCACCCTTTCCCGGGAAGCGCCCGTCTCGGCTTTAACAAGGCTGATGGCCCCTGCCCCGTACTGCGGCAGGAAAGAAACGAAAAGGACGATTATGCCCATGCCGCCGAGCCATTGCGTCATGCTGCGCCAAAAGAGGATGCTTTTGGGGACGGGCGAAATGTCCCGGATCAGGGTCGAGCCTACGGTAGTAAAACCGGACGTGCTTTCCAAAACGGCGTAAAAGGGCGAAAGCACGCCGGAGAACATGTAAGGCAAAGCGCCGCAAACAGACAGCATTGCCCAGCCGCCGCAAACGGACAGGATCGCCTCGCGCGTGGACATGTCGGCGCCCCGGCGGCCGCAGATGGTCATGGAATAGCCGACTATGGCAGTTACGGCCGCAGAAAGCATGAGCGCGAGAACATCATGTTCCCAAAAAAGAAAGGACATGAGGACGGACAAGAGCATACAGGCGGAACAGACCAAAAGGAGCTGCCCGACGATAAATTCGATCAATAAAAAATTCATCTCTTGCGCTCCCGCCGACTATTTGCCCTTGAGGCTTGCCAGCACTTCGTTTACGGCGTCGAATTCGACAAACAGGATGGCCCGGTCGCCCGGATAAAGGACGGTGTTGCCATGTGGTATGAGGGCGGTTTTCTCGTGCACGACCGCGCAGACGAGGCAGCGGCTGGACAGGTTGGCGTTGCGCAGGGGTATGCCGGCCAGGGGGCTGAGGGCGTCTATTACCATTTCGATCGCCTCCGCTTTCGCGCCTTCAAAAATGGATACCCCGAGCACGTCGCCGCGGCGGATAAAGCGCAGGACTTCGCCAACGCTCAAAAGCCTGGTGGACACTACGGTGCCCGCCCCTACTTCTTCCATCAGGCCGGCGTATTCCGTGTAAGCGGTTTTCACTACGGTCTTTTTCGCGCCCAAGTGTTTGGCCAAAAGCGCGAGCAGGAGGTTGAGCTTGTCGTCTTCGGTCAGGCAGATGACGATGTCGGCTTCGGCGACCCCTTCTTGCGTGAGCAGTTCAATGTTGGTGCCGTCGCCGCAGATGACCAGGCCGTTTTTTAAAAGGGCGGTGATTTGTTCGCATCTTTCCATGTTTTTATCAATGATTTTTACGGATATCCCCTGGTTTTCCAAAAGAGGCGCCAAATAGCGCCCGACCCGGCCGGCGCCGATGAGCAGGACGCGGTCGATTTTGCTTAAAGATACGCCCAGGAATTTTTCAAAATCTTCGACGACGCCGAGCAGCCCGATACAGAAAATCAAGTCGCCGGGCAGGATTGCATCGCCGCCGCGCGGTATGGTAAGCTTGTTCTTGCGCAATATGCCCGTTACCAAAATTCCTTTGGGCAGGCCAAGTTCCCGTAGCTGCTTGTTGGCCAAGGGCGAATTTTCCGAAATCCGGCACTCGAAAATTTTTACCTGCCCATCGGCGAAGTTGCCCACGTCAATGGTAAAAGGGGTGAGCAGGAGGCGGAGTATTTCCAGCGCGATAATGCGCTCCGGGTTGAGCACTAGGTCAATGTCCGTCACGTCGCGGATGAAATTGTCCGCCTCCCCGGTATATTCATTGCTTCTTATACGGGCGACGGTCTGCTTGACGCCGACTTTTTTCGCCATCATGCAAATAATCATGTTCACTTCGTCGCTGTAGGTGCAGGCAATCAGGACATCGGCGCCCTTGACGTCCGGGTCGGTAAGCACGCTGGGGCTGGCGCCGTTGCCGGCGATGGTAAGTATGTCAAGATTGTTTTTTATTATTTCGCGATGGGATTCGTCGGATTCCACCACTACCACTTCGTGCTGTTCCTTGGTCAAGTATTCCGCCAGGCTGTAGCCTAATTTTCCCGCGCCGACAATTACCACGCGCATTTTTTCACCAACCAGGCCGGCGCTTTCCGGCTTGCCGCAGAAAGGCCGAAACTTTTTGTATAAGGGGGATCTAAATTAATAATAACACTTTTTCCGCCGGTTGCAAGCGGACAATTTGTTTTCCGGGCGCGCAAAATTTCCGGGCGCGTGATATAATTGTCTGAAAAAGCGGGTGAGAAAATGCGCTTGACTCTTCCCCAATACGAAATTACAATGGGCGCGGAAAGCGCGGGGGAAAAGAAAAGGGGCTATATTTTGGTCGCAGGCGGGCGCGCGCCCGCGACCGCCTGGCTTTCAGCCGCGGCTGCGGGAAGGGCGGCCGTCTGCGCCGACCGGGGAGTTTCCTATTGCCGGCGCGCCGGGCTTGTGCCCGAGGCCGTCATAGGGGACGCCGACAGCGCGGGCGAGGATTGGCAATGGGCGCGCGGGGAAGGGGCGCGGACGTTGCGGTATCCGGCCGACAAAGACCGGACGGACTTGGCCTTGGCACTCATTTATTTGAAAAAACAAAAAGACTGCGGGTCGCTGGTCGCAAGCGGCGTCTTGGGCGGGCGGTTTGATCACGCCTTCAGCGCGCTTTTCACTTTGTCCGCTTACAGGCAGGGCCTCGGCTGCCCATTGATAGCGGCGGATCAATATGAAACGCTGATTTTTGCCGGCCGGGCGGAAAAAATCAGCGTCAGGTTTTTCCAAAGGCCTGAAGTTATATCGCTTTTGCCGCTTTCCGGCAGGGGGCGGGCAACCTTGACCGGCTGCCGCTGGGAACTGCAGGACGGCCTTTTGTGCCAAAGCCGCCCCTACGCCGTCAGCAACCGGCTGAAAGAAGGAAGGGACGGACTGAGTTTTGAAGCGGCGGGCAAGGCGGGGATCTATTGCTGTTTTGCGGAGGGCGCTCTTTAGCGGCATAGCCTGCCCCGGTGGTTTAGAGCGAAGAAAAAGGATCATGTCCGCCTTGCGACGGGCCAGAGGGCAGCGGCGGGTTTGGAGCCTGCTGGCAATGCCGCTCAACGCCCATGATGGCGGATTTTCCGCCATGCTTTGCCCTAAAGCCGCGCTGAACATAAGGTTTCGCCTGCGTTTTGCGCCGCGCCTGACGAAAAAATCGCTCAAAGCTTGAACATTTTCGGATAGCGCGGACAGGCTCTAATTTAAAAATAAGGCTAAAGGAGAGACGCCAATGAAAGCGACAACACAACTGCGGAAACTTTTGGAAAAGGGGCAGCGGGGGGAAATTCTGGTTGCGCCGGGCGCGCACGATGCGCTGAGCGCCCGTTTGGTGGAAGCGGCCGGCTTTAACGCCGTCTACCTTACCGGATACGGCGCCGCGGCCAGTTTGCTGGGGCAACCCGATGTCGGCTTGCTGACCTTGAGCGAAATGGCTTATCAAGCGCGCCGTTTTGCCGGCGCGGTAAATATCCCGGTGATTGCCGACGGCGACACCGGCTTCGGCAATGCGGTCAATGTCCAGCGGGCAGTGCGCGAGTATGAGGCGGCCGGGGTTGCGGCCATTCAGCTTGAAGACCAGGTTGCGCCCAAAAAGTGCGGGCACATGCTGGGGCGCGAAGTGGTTCCGGCCGAGGAAATGGCCGGCAAAATTCAGGCGGCCGCCGATGCGCGCAAGGACAAGGATTTTGTCATTGTTGCCCGTACCGACGCCAGGACCGACCACGGCATTGAAGAAGCCATCCGCCGCGGAAAGCTTTACGAAAAGGCCGGCGCGGACGTGTTGTTCATCGAATCGCCCGAGAGCGAGGAGGAGATGAAGCAAATCACGGATAGCTTTGACGCGCCGGTATTGGCCAACATGCTGGAAAAAGGGCGCACGCCGCTCAAAAGCGCGCGGGAGTTGCAGGCCATCGGTTATGCGATAGTGATTTTCTGCGTCGCTTCCACTTATGTTTGCGCAAAAGCGGTGATGGATTATCTTCAGGAACTCAAAAAGGCGGGCACGACCGAGCGCCTTATAGAGAGCAAGATGCTGCCCTTCCCCGAATTTAACCGCTTTATCGGGCTGGACGGGATTCGCGCCATTGAAGAAAAATACGGCGGCGCCAAAAGCAAATAACGGGCACGCCCCGCCAGCCTTAAGCGCGGCGCTGCCGCAACCGTTGGCCGCGCTTGTTGCCCGATGACAAATTAAAACCGGCCGATTGAAAAAAGGCGTGAAAAAGAAAAAAGGCGGCGGCCTCCGAGCGGGACAAAGCGACGATGGCCGCGCCAACGCAAAGGAGGACGCGCGAATGTACCAAGATATGGAAATGCTGCGCTGCGCGCTGGTTCGGGGCGGAACCAGCAAAGGGGTGTTCATTAAGAAAAATGAGCTGCCGCAGGATCCGGCGAAACGGGACGCGGTTATCAGGGCGATTTTCGGAAGCCCCGACGTGCGCCAGATTGACGGGCTGGGCGGCGCGGACGTCCTGACCAGCAAATTGGCGATCATTTCGCCCTCCACGCGGGAAGGCGCCGATGTGGACTACACCTTCGGGCAGGTGAGCTTTGACACCGATGCCGTTGACTATGGCGGCAACTGCGGCAATATCTCTTCGGCGGTCGGGCCGTTTGCCATCGACGAAGGGATGGTGGCGCCGGTGGAACCGATTACAACGGTGCGTATCCATCTGACCAACAGCGACAACATCCTGGTGGCGGAAGTTCCGGTCAAAGGCGGCAAGGCGATGGTGGAAGGCGATTTCGCAATCGACGGCGTCCCGGGAACCGGCGCGAAGATTACGCTTGACTGGGCCGACACGGCGGGAGCCTTTACCGGCAAGCTGCTCCCGACCGGCCACGCGCAGGATGTTTTCCATATTGATGGGAAACAGTACGCGGTGTCAATTGTGGATGCGGGCACCACCACGGTGTTTGTTGAGGCGGGGAGCTTGGGGCTGAAGGGAACCGAATCGCCGCAGGAGATTGAGGGAAACAAGCCGCTGATGGCCGCCATAGAGAGAATTCGCGCCGAGGCGGCACTGCGCGTGGGGTTTATTGGCAAGCTGGAGGACTCGGTTGCCCAAAGCCCCTACAATCCGTTTGTGGCCATTGTCAGCCCCGGCGCCGATTATATGAGCATCAGCGGCCGGGCGGTAAAGGCGTCCGAAGTGGACTTGGTGGCGCGCCTGGTGTTCATGCAGCGGATGCATAAGACCTATCCGGTAACGGGCACGGTATGTACCGGAGCCGCGGCGCGCGTTCCGGGCAGCATTGCGTGGCAGGTATTGGCCGATGGCGCCAAAGGGCGCGTTACCGTCAACATCGGGCATCCGGGCGGCGTCATCGCGGTAGAGTCGGACGCCGACATTTCAGGCGGGCAGCCCCGGATGAAACGCATCGGCGTTTATCGCACGGCTCGCCGGATTATGGACGGGATTGTCTATGTGAAAAAGAGCGTTTATAAATAGTCGCTCCCATTTACCAATAATCAGCGGCAAGTTAAAATGCGGGGCTGCAACACGGAACGGACCGCGCCGGTTGCGGCGCGGATATCGTAGAGGCAAGCATCGGCCAAAGACAGAAAAGGCTGGACTGGAAAACAAGTCCAGCATCCCAGCTTTTGGGGCTTCGCTGCCGCCCAGCAGCATAGGCGGCTATGGGAAAAACAAAGGAACCGTTTTTGGCGGTCAGCGGACGGTAACGGTTATTTTGTCGCCGTTTTTTACCGGCGCGGTGAATTCGGTTTTTTCGCCGTTTAGGAGGATTTCAATGTTTTTGCGTTCTTTGGCTATTTTTTGCGGGTCAAATTCGCCGGCCAAAAGCACGTCGCTAATCATCGGGGTTTTTTTGCCCAGCCGGAAAGCGATCGCGTCGGTTTCTTTGGGGACGTAAGAGGGCTTGGCCGATTTGCCGTTGACGGTAAATTCTTTAAAGGAGCGGGCGATCCTGACCGGGGCGTCATTAAAGAATACTTCGATGGTATCCACGGTTACGACATCCAGCGCGAGCAATTGTTCCAATGTCGGGCGCTCGCCTTTTTCCACGCCGATGACGTCCCCCGGTTTTACCGGCGACAAAAGGCTGGCTTTCTGCCCGTTCAGGGTTATCGGCCGCGGGCATTTGTAGCCGATGATGTTTTTGTTCACCGCGTATTCAAATTCATCGTCTTCATAATCCACGCCTGCCTGGTCAAGCAGGCGGCCGATGTTGTCCGGCGGCAGGACTTCTATTTTGTCCCGGTCGGACAGGCGCGAGGACGGGCCGGCCGGTTCGCCGTTCAAGAGGATGACCGGGATCAGGGGGTATTTTTTGCCGTTGACGTAGACGTTGCCCATGTTGGAACAGTCAACGATGTCGAGGACATGGCTTTTCGGCGGTTTGCCGGCAACGCCTTTTACTACTTTTAATTTGTCGCCGTCTTTAAGTTTGTCGTCTAAGGCCGCCGGTTTGCCGTTCAGCTCAAGCGAGCCGGGCGTGCCGTAAGTGCCGGGGATAAATTTGGTCTGGCCGTTTACTTCCACCGTTATGCCAAGCCCCGGGCGCCCTTTTATGCTGTTGATGTCAATGTTGCTCGACAGCAGGGCATCGGATATTTTCAGGCTGCCGAGGTTGAACAGGCGGTGCACTTGCTTGTTCATCCTGATAGTTATGAAATTAAGGTGGTCGCTGTTGCTGAGGCAAAGTATGCCGAGCGGGGTTATCGCCTCGGGCGAATAAAGCTCGTCCGGTATGCTGGGCAGGAGAAGGGTGGGCGCAGGCAGGCGGATGGCGACTTTTTCCGGCGGCATGCCGATGGTCTCGGCGATCAGTTCCTGCAGCATGGGCGTGAGCGCGCCGCCGCCGATGAGCAGTATGGCCTGCGGGTTGTTGTTGTTGTTGAGGGAAAGTATTTCTTTGACAATCAGATCGGCCAATTCTTGGACGGTCGGGCGGATGCTGTCCAATATTTCCTTGGGGGTGGAGTGTATGACGCCGCCGAGGACGTCGTGCATTTCGATTTTTTTGGGCTTTTCGTTGAGCTGCCTTTTTATCTTTTCCGCCACATTAAAATCCAGAAGATATTTTTGCGACAGGGCTTCGGTTACTTCGTCGCCGGCGCAGGGCACCATGCCGAAGCCTATGACCGATCCGCCCGAAGTTATGGCAACGTCGGAAGTGCCGGCGCCTATGTCCACCAAGGTCAGGTTCAGGTGGCGCATGGTGGGCGGTATGAGGACATTTATGGCGGCGATCGGCTCCAGGGTGATGGTGCCTATTTCCAAATCCAGGCTGGACAAGGCGGATTGCATGGAGTCTATGACCGGCCGCGGCAGAAAGGTCGCTATGATGGTTACCGAAGCCGTCCGCCCCCTTTGTCCGATAAGGGTTGACAGGCGCGAACCGTCCAATTTGAATTCTATGACCGAATAGCCCACGCAATAGTAGCCGGTGGGATCGTTCGCCCGGCAGTCGGCCGCCAGGCCGCGCTGAGCCGACTGCACGGCGGAAAGGACCAGCATTTGTTCAGTTTCCGCGTCCAGCGAAAGGATGTTGGCGGTATCAAGCTCGGATGAGGCGGTTATGGTGATCAGGGCGCGCCCGGCTGCCGCAACCGAGGCTTTGGTCAGGGCATGGCCGGTCTTTTTGGCCAGGCGGTCGCGCACTTCGCCGATGGTATGCGCCACCTGCGGCACGTCGTGTATCTGTCCGTCCAGCATGGCGCGGGTAACGTGTTCTTGGCGGTCGACGGCGATGATGTTGATGGTTTTGTCCTCTTTTTCGGCGACGATGCCGACCACGCTGCGCGTCCCTATATCAAGAGCAAAAAGCATCTCCTTTTCCATGAAGAGCCTCCTTTGCGGACATACCCAAATATTGCCATATTCGCCGCATAGCCGCCGTATCCCTTTTTTTGCCGGAGAAATAATGGGCAGGCTTTTTTGCCGGAAGCGGGAAAGCCATGCGGCCAAATTGCCGTAAATTATAATCAGGCAAAAAGTGCCGCCGATTGAAAGCGCAACTGCCCCATCCGAAGGGGGAAAAGCTTGGCGGAGAGCCGTCCTGTAATTTGTCGGCGGACATATTGGCAAGCACAGACAAACCGATAAGCCGATTGGAAAACGCCTGAAGGCAAAAAAAGAAGCGCCGCCGGGCGCATGCTGCCGGCCGGAGCCGGCAAAGCAAGAATCGCCCGGGCGCCCTTGTTGTTCAATGCGTCATTTTTCCAATTCGTTTTGGTATGGCCAAGAGCGCAAAGATAGTATGGTTTTAATCTGCGAACAGTATCCATGTCGTTGTTTTAAACAACGCGTTTTCCAAGTGCTGCATGGCCGTAGCCGCAGGGGGGCTTTTGGGGCGATTCCGCCGCGCAAGCCCGTACGCAAAGGGCTTGCGGAGATAATCTCTTGGGCGCGGGCTGTCGTTGATTTGCTCCGCCATAGGCCGCGCCGCCTTTTTCGGCAAAGGGCCGGGAGGGGGAATATCCGGCTTAGCGCCGCAAACAGCCATCAGGGATTTCCCGGCAGATGTTTTTTGGATTGTTTGCGCCCGGATGCTTAAAATTTTAAACCCTTTTTTATAGAATCCAATGTTTTGTTGATCCCTTTTCGGGTCGCCGCGTCCGCTTGCTTTTTCAGCGCGGCGTTGGCGTCATCCAAAAGATTGCTGAAGTCCACCGAAATTTTATTGTTTTCATTTACAAAGACCCGCTTGATTTTTAAGTTGCCCACAGCGGTTGACACGTTTAAGTTGCTGAAGGTCATGTTGCCGCCGCGTTTGTAAAAATTGCCGGTTATGGAAGTGAACGGGACGCCTTTGGCTTGTCCCGCGCCAACGGCAAAGGGGCCGGACGCAACAAGCGAATTGAAATCGCTTGTCCCGCTGATGTGCGCGTTGAAAGAAACAGGCGCGTCCAATGAATCGCTCAATTCTCCGCTGTTGATGCCGGAACCGGCGGCGTCAAATTCAAAGGATCTGTCCGCCCATCTGATGTTGCCGCCGCCTTTTACGGAACCGCCGTATACATTGGCGGAAGCGTCGGAAACTTTGATGTTCCCATCGCTGAAAGCAAAGTGGCCTTTCAAGTTTGTCAAAGCCAGCTGGGCCGCATTTAACTTAGGCATGGATATTTCCCCTTCTGCTTGCGGTTTGTCCAGCGTGCCTTTGGCGTCAATGGTGAAAAGCAATTCGTCGTATATGCCAAGCCCCGGCAGCAAAGCGTCTATTTTAATCTTGTTTGAGTCAATTTTTAAATTTAAGTCCTCTTTTTCGTCGCTGAACACGATTTCGCCATTGATGTTTATCCGCTGATTGTTTATGAGCGTGAAGCCGTTGTCGATTTCAAGCGTCGTCTGATATTTGGCCGCCTTTTGCTTTTGCCCGTTTTCGGAAGGACTTGATTTTTTTTCGCCGCTTGCAGGGGCGGGCGTGCTTGTTTTCAGCAGACGGAATATATTCAGCCCGTCTTTTTCGTCGTATTTAAGATATATCTCCGGCTCGGACAGCTCGACCCGGCGGAGGGAATTGGCGCCGAAATTGCCGAACAATATGTCCCGCAGGCGCACATACGCTTTTGCCCTCGGTATTTTGACGACAGGGTTTCCCTCCGGGTCTTTCCATAAAATGTCCCTTATTACGACGTCGCCGCTGAACACGCCGCTGACTTCGCCGAAATCAAATTCCCCGGCTAAAAATTCGGAGGCTATATATTCTTTGACGAGCCCTCTGGCTTTCATGCCCCCATATAATACAAAGCTGGTGAAAACAACAATGATGGTTCCCAATATTGTTCCGGCGATAATTTTCCGTTGGCGCGGGAATCGGTTGTTTGCCATTTGCCGCCCTCCCCGTGTTCATGGTTTTGCTTTTTGGGTTTTTTCGCCCCGCGCAATCGCCGCTTGCGGCCGATGGCGCGGGGCGAAAAAACCAATATTTTTGATTGGATTCGGGGCGAATGCTCGCGTGTTTACAATATGGGCAACCATGCCAAACATCGGCAAGCCCAAGCGGAGCGCCAAGATGTTCTCCGCCTATTGCTCTTGCAAAGATATCGCCCCAGTCGCCGCCGTCAATGTCGGATTGCCCTACGGCATGCCTATATGTTATCCATTTGCCTATTCCAACTATAATCTCGTCTGGCACTTGGCCAAGGGGATAAAGCTCAAATGGCTCTCTCCTTTGATTGTCTCTTAACCTCGGCCTGGGCATAAAGGGCATCCTTTAGCACAGCTTTTATAACATTTACAGGAACTGCATTGCCTGCTTGCTTGCGAGTCTGGCTGTCATTACAAACGATTTTGAACGTATTCGGGAAACCCTGCAACCGCAACATTTCGCGCGGAGTCAAACGCCGTTTGCCATTCACCAACAAATAGTTATAAGACGCGCCAGCCCGCAAAGCGCAGGAGTACGGATAACTCGTAATGTTGCCACTTTTGTTTTCGTGCCAAATGCTAGGGCAATGCTCGCTCCTGTGTTTTGTCAATCTTTTTTCTATAATCCGTTCACTGGCAAAAAATTTAGAATCGACCGTTTCATTCGGTTCCAAGACATCTTCAAGCTTGCCCAATGTCTTCTCCGCGGGAAAAGCGAACGAAACATTTTGGTCTAGGAATCCCACGATAATCGTTCTTTCGCGTTTTTGAGGCAACCCAAAATCTAAAGCATTGAGAATGTCATGTTTAACTTTATATCCGAGTTGCTCCAATGTTTCAATTATGGTTTGTAAGGTCTTTCCCTTATTATGGCGGCTCAATTGTTTAACATTTTCCAATATGAACAATTGCGGCTTATTTTTTTTTCCTTCAAGTATGCGGGCGATTTCAAAAAACAGAGTTCCCCGAATATCGTCGAAACCGCGCCTGCTCCCAATAATGCTAAATGGTTGACAAGGGAACCCAGCAAATAGCACATCGTGGTCAGGTATATCGTCTGCAATAATTTTCGTGATGTCTCCATGCGGCGCAAGGCCATAGTTCGCTTCATATGCTCTCTTAGCTTCTGCATCAATTTCGCTTGCAAAAACACACTCGCCGCCAAGAGCATCGGCCGCCTGATGGAAGCCGCCAATGCCCGCAAATAAATCTATATATGTAAACCCCACCAAGCACACCTCCTGCGCTTTCGATACGTTATCATCCAATGCCTAATTCATTTTATCATGCACAAGGTATAAGGGCAACGTAAAAGACACAAGGGCGCAAGCGCTTAGGCAAGATTAAAAACAAAAGCGAACGACTTCCCGGCGATAAACGCGCGGGCCGGGTTCGCGGTTGTCCATAGTGGCAGGGCATTGCCGTCCAAATGCGAACAGCGAAAATCGCTGATATGGAGCGCTCTTACGGCTGCCGCTTCATCTTCTCCGTTCGCTCCTGCACCCGCTTAAAAACATCCTGTGGCACAATCGCGGGCATACCATCGGGAATAAGGGCGAATCCTAACACCCTCTGAAAACTCATTTTGAGTTTTCCGTTAAGTCCGCTTCGCGGCCTGCTTGTTAAAATGGTTTTCGCCTTCCATTCGAGCGTTTTCTATCGTAACTTTATTTGCAAATGCATCTTTGCACGCTAAATTAGTTAAATGCACAGATTTAGGCTCTTTGTCAATGCCGATATAATTTCTATCTTCAATTATTGCGGCAACAGCACTTGTGCCGCTTCCAATAAAACAATCAAGAACTGTTTCGCCTGGAACAGTTAGTAATTGAATCAAACGTCGAGGCAGTTCAATCGGATATTTTGACTCGTGATTATCATTCGCCCTTACAGATGCAATATTCCAAACTGCGCGAGACCCCCAGTTTATCCACTCATCCTTGCTAAGTCTGGAACGATCTATAGTGGTAATGCCTGGCTTCCAGAAAATATAGACGTATTCAAATTCGTCAATGGCCCGATAAGATATAGTATGCCACCTACTATTCTCCCAAGCGGGATCTTTTACCCAAATACGACGATCATAAAGATATAATGAACTCTTGTATGCTGCATCTTCAAGAATATTGCCAGCAAGTTTCACTCTAGTTTGCGGAGAATATTTGCCGCCACGGACATTGTTGCCGTTTATTCTTCTATCAATTGTCTGTTCGCTGCACCCCATCAATTCAGCAATTTGCTTTCGTGAATAAGTCGCGTGTTGTGACCATGCTTCAAGAATCTGTTCTTTAGTAATCGAAACTTTACGCCTACTCACATTCTCGGCCATAATTTGAGGCATAGATCCGTCTTTATAGCATAATATATCTGCGATATTTATCGCTAAAAATCCGCCTGGTTTTAAAATGTTAAAATGCAACTCTATTACGATAGACAATAAATTGACCCACTCACCATAGGTCATCGTTTTTTCATAGTCTTTACCCACATGATAAGGTGGCGACCAAACGCTCAGTGAAATTGAGTTTGGATAAATTTTTGGCAGTAAGTCTCTCGCGTCACCGCAATATACCCGATTTACATCAAGATATTTCATAGCCCCCCTACTCCTGCCAAGAATGCGATAATTTTGTTTCCTCGCGAATGATATTTATTCGTTGAACCCTCCAAGGAGTTAGCGCAATTAAGCGCGCAAAACTAATCCTTGTGCGAAACTCCTCTCCTAACGAAGGTGCGTTTCGACCGGCAACCCAAAAAGTTCTTTCTGGTGTTGGATTATAACGTTCCTGTAACAAACCATTTGGCACGCAGCATACTGTAATATCTTTGAGAAAATGTCGATTCTCAATATCTTCGTAACAGTAGTGCAGAAGAAGAGTCGTACTTAAATAATTGTTATTGTCATGGGGATAAATTGCTGGCAATCTGCCTTGTACGTTCACAATTGAGCCACTCCGCATCTGACGAATTTCGAGAGATGTTTGTGAAATTTGAAGTGTTGCTGTTTGATTCGTTTTCTCAGCTTTAGAGTCAACAAAGAGAGCCTGCCTTACAATTTGGTTGGGCAAGATTATGTAGCGAGCTTTTTTATAATCCACAGTGCCGAATATTCGTTGTGTAGTATTGTACCCTGGAAGTCGGTCAACAATTTCACGGGTAATGTCTTCTGCAACATCCTTGACGCTATCGGGTGAATAATAGAAAATATCGTAGGCATCAAAGCCAAAATCCATTGTTGCTTGGACAAGCCAACGAAGAGTCAGTTTTTCAATGTTTTCTATCTCATCAAGGGAAAGGTCTCTTGCGTCGACAAACATTAAAAATATACTTCCCTATCATTTATTAAAGTCTAATTGAAACACTACCGCGAACGACTTCCCGGCGATAAACGCGCGAGCCGGGTTCGCATTTGTCCATAGTGGCGGAGAGAGAGGGATTCGAACCCTCGGTAGCCTTTCGACTACACACGCTTTCCAGGCGTGCTCCTTCAACCACTCAGACATCTCTCCGTGGCCGCCAAGGCGGATATTAAATTGCGCTACGGTACGCTTAAGCCGTGGCACATAACAGTATAATGAAAAGACGCTGGTTTGTCAACAAGCCGCGCCGCTTCTTTCCCGGCCGTGGCCTGAGCGTTGCCGCGTTTTTTCTGTTCGGCGCCCATTCTCGCGGGCGATTTCACGGAATGTGTTTTCGTTTGCGGCGGCGACAGCGACATGGCCGCGTTTTTGCGCGGACGGCGAAAACATAAGCTTTTGCCGTGGCCGGAGGCTTCATTTGGCATACCAGGCGGCCAAATAGAAAAGGTAGATGTGCGCCGGATAGAAAATGTAGAAAAAGTATTTGCCGGCCTTGCCCCGTTCGCCGTTATACAAAAGCATGAAAACCGCGGCGAAGGACATGAGGGCCTGCGCCTCCGCGCCTAAGCAAAAACAGAGGGCGCCGGTCAAAAGGAGCGTCAATATTTGCCAAGGGCGGTGTGCGCGGAAAAGGTAAAAAAGTACGGTCATTAGTACGAAAACAAATCCTCCCTCGGTAACCGCCAGGTTGGGGATCGCCCGGAGCAAGAGTATTTTCAGCCAAAGCGGCACGGACGGCAGGGCGGCCGGATCCAATAGCAGATTGAAGGCGGCGATGCCCGCCGCCGCGGCCAGGAGCATGAGCAGGGCAGAAAGGAACGCTTTGCGGTAATTTTTTTCCGCAATTTCCCGGCGCAGTTTGTCCGTGAGCCACATATAAACAACAGCGAGCAGAAAGGTTTCAAAAATGTTGTTGAGCAAAACAACGCTGTGGCTTGGGAAAGCGCGGGCGAGCAGGTTGGAGGCCGCGTTCATGAATTCAAAGCCGATCAGCAAGCGCAGCGTGTATTTGCCCCGGCTATGCGTATGGGCAAAGCCTTCCGCGCATAAAAAGGCAAAGAGCGGCGCGGCCGGCCGGCCAAGCCAGTAAAACCATTCGGGGGCGCCGTGCGCCGAAAACATTTGGCGCAAATGGTCAAATACCATCAGGGCGGCGCCGATAAGCTTCAACTGTCCGCCGGTAAAAATTTCCCAACGGCGCTTCCCATAGTCGGCAGCCATCGCGCAATGCACCCCCTGCATAGGCCGCGCGAACACGGCCGAAAGATAAAAATCCCCTGTGGCGGAGGGGATTTTTGCGTGTCGGGTTCTTCCATTTTTGCAATTTTATTGTAACACGGCGGCCGCCGGGCGTCAATTGCCTTTGGTTGCCGCCGTGGCGTTTTTGTGCTATAATGCCGTTATCGGAAGCGGCGGATCCGGGGCTCTCCGGCGCGCGAAGCGCTGGCCGGCCAAAGCGAAATGGATCGGCTCCGAGGTTAAAAACAGGAGGTAAGCGTGATGCAATGTCAGCCGGATTTTAGGTTGAGGACGGCTTATGAATTGCGCCAGGGCGCTTTGGCTAAACTAAGCGGCAAGTGGCCCGGCGCGGCCGCAGTTGTTTTTTTGGCTGCTCTTGCGGGAAATGCCGTTGGAGGCCTGAATTTTGCGGCGAAGTATGCCGCCGGAGAGCCGGATGTTATGCCCCTGCCGACATTTTCTTTTGCGCTTTTTGTTGTGTCTTGGCTGGTTGCCGCTCAATTTAAAGCGGGCGTCTCGCTATATTTCTTGCGCCTGGTCCGGGGCGATGCGCCGGGCGTAGCGGCCATATTTGCCAGTTTCAGGGATTTTGCCGCTTTTCGCCGAAATGTTTGGCTGCTTTTATTGATTAGCGCGTATACTTTCTTTTGGTCGCTGCTTTTGATCATACCCGGGATAGTCAAAGGCCTTGGCTACTCCATGGCTTGGTACGTCAAAGCCGACGCCCCGCACCTTTCCGCCAACCAGGCGATAGATGCCAGCGCGGAGATGATGCGCGGGCATAAAATGCGCCTGTTTTGGCTTGACCTGAGTTTTTTCGGCTGGATGCTGAGCCCTGTGGTTATATTGTTTATATTGCTGCCCTATGCCCCTTTCTTGGCCTTTCTTGCTGCGGGCATCGCCACGGTCTTTGCCAATGTGTATTTGGAAGCGGCCATGGCCCTTTTTTATCAAAATTTGAAGGAATATAGTGCCGCGAGCTTGCCCAGCGCAGAGGCAGAGGCCGCCCCCGGCGCGCTTTTGCGCTAAACGGGCAGAATCCGGCGCCGAAGCCTGGCAAAAATCGGAAAACGCAATGCCCGTCTTGTCATTGACGGGCGTTTGTGCTATGATATTATAAGCAGTCGTGTAATGTCAATCGAAAAAGCCGACATATAAGTTGAATGCGGCTGATATTGAACGGGAGATTTGACCGCCGCCGGACATTGGTTTGCCGCGCGGTCAGGCGCGCGCGCCGGGTTTCCGTCGTTTTTGGCGCACAGTTCAGCAATTGAGGGGGCCGTTTTTATATAATGAATGTGTCAACGGAAAAATTGGAAAACAACCAGGTAGTTTTAACCATCACCGTGCCGCAGGCCGTCGTGGGGAAGGCTTATGACAAAGCCTGGCGCAATATTGCCGGAAAGTTGTCCGTGCCGGGGTTCAGAAAGGGCAAGGCACCGCGCAAAATTGTGGAAAAGCGCGTGGGATTGCCGGCGATCCAGGAAGAAGCCTTTGATATCTTAGCGCAAAAAAGCTATGTTGAGGCGCTGGAGCAAACGGGCGTACAGCCGGTCAGCCGTCCGAGCGTGGACGTTGAGACGCTGGCGGAAGACCGGGACATGGTTTTTAAGGTAACGGTCGCGGTGAAGCCTGAGGTTCAGTTGGGACAATACAAAGGCCTGAGCGCGAAAAAGGCCGTTCGCGAAATCACCGGCGCGGACATTGACGATGCGCTGGAAAAACTGCGCGAGCGAAAATCTTCCATGGTGGTCGTGGAAGGCGCTAAGTTGGGCAAGGGCGATTTCGCCGTAATTGACTTTAAAGGCACGATTGACGGGCAGCCTTTTAATGGCGGCGAGGGCAAGAGTTATCCGCTGGAAATCGGCTCCGGCAGTTTCATCCCCGGGTTCGAGGATCAGCTTTTGGGCGCGGGGGCGGGCGAGGAGCGCGTGATAAAGGTCAATTTTCCGGGCGACTATCCTGCTGCGGAACTGGCCGGCAAAGAGGCGCAGTTCAGCGTAACGGTGCATGACGTGAAACGCCGCCAGGCGCCGGAGGTTACGGATGAATTTATCAAAGACAACAGTGATTTTTTCACCATTGATCAGTGGCGGGAAAATTGCCGGGAAAACTTGGAAAAAGCGGCGCTGCTGTCCGCGCGGAACGAATATGAAAATAATATCCTGAAAGCTGCGGTGGACGGCGCGGTTTTGACGATACCGGACGCGATGGCGCAGGAGCGCGCGTCCGAGATGATCATGGACACGGCCAACAGCTTGAAACGGCGCGGGCTGAATTTTGACGATTATCTTAAGTATATGGGCAAGACTTTGGAAGAGCTGCGCGAAGAAAAAAAAGAGGCCGCGCTGGAAGACATCAAGGCCGAACTGGTCATGGACGCGATCGCCGAAGCGGAAGGCATTGAAGTAAGCGAAGAGGAATTGACAAAAGAGATTGAGCGGATGGCCGCCCAGTACAAACAGCCGTTGGACGAGGTCAAAAAGGCCTTGGTGAAGACCGGCAACATCAAGCAGCTTGCCGCGTCGGTTTTGCGGCGAAAGGCCGCCCGGTTTATAATTGACGCAAGCGCCGAGGACGCCGGGGAACAGGGCGAAGCTACGGAAGAGGGGCGTTAAACAGTGAACTTTGTGCCGATTGTTGTCGAGCAGTCAAACCGCGGCGAACGGGCTTACGATATTTATTCCCGCCTTTTGAAAGACCGCATTGTTTTTATCGGCGGGACAATACACGACATGATGGCCAACCTTGTCATTGCCCAGCTGCTTTTTTTGGAATCGGAGGAGCCGGACAAGGACATACATCTTTATATAAACAGCCCGGGCGGCTCCGTAACGGCCGGCTTGGCGATTTATGACACTATGCAGTATATAAAATCCGATGTTTCCACGATTTGCATCGGCATGGCCGCCAGCATGGGGGCGCTTTTGCTGACGGCGGGCGCGGCCGGCAAGCGTTATTCGCTGCCTTATTCCAGAATAATGATCCACCAGCCGCTGGGCGGCGCGCAGGGCCAGGCGACCGACATAGACATACAGGCGCGGGAAATATTGCGCCTGCGCGAGGTCGGCAACGAGATATTGGTTAAACATACCGGCCAGCCGCTTGAAAAGATCCGGCAGGACACCGAACGCGATTATTTCATGTCGGCGCAGGCGGCCCAGGAATATGGATTGATTGACAAGGTCATTGCCCGGGGCGAAAAGCCGGGCAAAGCGTAAGCTGAAAATGAGGTGATGCAGTATGATTAAGTTTAACGGCGGCGACGACAAAGGGCAGCTTAAATGTTCTTTCTGCGGCAAGCTGCAGGAACAGGTGAAAAAGCTGGTCGCAGGGCCGAACGTCTATATTTGCGACGAATGCATAGATCTGTGCAACGAGATAATCGACGAAGAGCGGAGCGAGCAGTCCAAGTCCGTCGACAGCAGGGCGCTGCCCAAACCGCGGGAAATAAAGGCGATCCTGGATCAGTACGTGGTCGGCCAAGATGAAGCGAAAAAATCGCTGTCGGTCGCCGTCTATAACCACTACAAGCGGATCAGCGGCGGATACGGCGCCGGCGCCGGCAAACGCGACAAGGGCAAGGCGGACGAGGTGGAATTGCAAAAGTCCAATATAATCATGCTCGGGCCTACCGGCAGCGGCAAGACCCTGCTGGCGCAGACCTTGGCCAGGCTGCTCAATGTCCCGTTCGCGATCGCCGATGCCACTTCTTTGACCGAAGCCGGTTACGTGGGCGAGGATGTCGAGAATATATTGCTCAAGTTGATCCAGGCGGCGGATTTTGAAGTCGACAAGGCCGAGCGCGGCATAATCTACATAGACGAAATAGACAAAATAGCCAGGAAATCCGAGAACCCTTCCATTACCCGCGATGTGTCGGGCGAGGGGGTGCAGCAGGCGCTGCTGAAGATATTGGAAGGCACCGTGGCCAGCGTGCCGCCGCAGGGCGGCCGCAAACACCCGCATCAGGAGTTCCTGCAGATGGACACGACCAATATACTGTTCATCTGCGGCGGCGCTTTCGCCGGCATTGAAGGCATCATCAGCAACCGCATCGGCAAGAAGACCATGGGTTTCGGCGCGGATATAAAAAGCAGGAAAGACGGCAACAAGGACGAGCTTTTGAAATATGTGCTGCCCGAGGATCTTTTGAAATACGGCCTGATACCGGAATTCGTCGGCAGGCTGCCGGTAGTGGTTACATTGGACGCGCTGGACGAAGGCTCGTTGATCAGCATACTCAAGGAGCCCAGGAACGCCCTGATCAAGCAATACCAGAAATTTCTCCGCATGGACAAAGTCGATTTGGAATTTAACGAGGACGCGCTGGCCGCCATCGCCCGGGAGGCTTTGCGGCGCAATACGGGGGCGCGCGGGCTAAGGTCGATCATTGAGAGCATAATGCGCAACGTTATGTATGAAGTGCCTTCGCGCAGCGATATAAACAAGTGCATCGTGACCGAAGAGGTCGTGCTCAAACGCGCCGAGCCTGTTTTGCTTTACGAGGGCAGCAAAAAGAAAAAGGAAGCTTCGGCGTAGCCGCTGGCTTTCGGCGCGGGCCGTGCTTTCTCCGGCGCCGGGCCGGTCGCTGCATGGAAGGGGCGTTCAACGCCGAAAATGAAATAGGGGCTGCGGATATGGAAACGGCGGCATTATTGACAAAGGACAGCCGCAGTGAGCCGCTTGGAGATGCCGCATCTTTCAAATATGGCGCATAAATATATGTTTTTCCTGCGGCGCCCGCTGGGGGAATGCGCCAAAATCTGGCTTTATGGCCGGTTCGGGGGAAGGGCTGCGTCCTTTCCCCCCTTTTTCCGCGTTTTCTGCGGCTATGCATTGGAGATGATTGACAATGACCATTATCAATAACGGAGACAATCAACGCGCTTACCCACTCCTGCCCTTGCGCGGAATATTGGTTTTCCCGACCATGATCATTCATTTGGACGTCGGCCGGGACAAATCGATCAAAGCCCTCGAAGCGGCCATGCTCAATGACCGCCTTATCATGCTGGCCACGCAAAAGGAAGCCCATACGGAAAATCCGGGCCTTGCCGACATTTTCCCGGTAGGTACGCTCATGCAGATAAAATTGCTGCAAAAGCTGCCCGGCGGCGGCACGCGGATATTGGTCGAGGGCATGCGCCGGGCCAGCATCAGGGAGTTTGACGACAGCGGCGATTATATAGCGGTAAAGGTTACGGAGCATTTTGAGGAAGATTTTGCCACGCCCGAAATAGAGACATTGAAAAGGCTGGTGGGCGAGCAGTTTGAGCAATGGGTAAAGAACGGCAAGAAAATACCGTCCGACACACTCCTGTCCATTTTGGGCGTGGAGGAGGCGGGGCGGCTGTCCGACATTATCGCCGGGCATCTCGCCATCAACATTGACGACAAGCAAAAACTGCTCAACGCGATAAATGTAAGCGAACGGCTTAATTTGTTGTATGATATTTTGAGCCGCGAACTGGAAATATTGGAAATCGAAAAGAAAATCTCCCAGCGGGTGCGCAAGCAAGTGGGGAAAAATCAGAAGGAGTATTATCTGCGCGAGCAGATAAAGGCGATAAACAAAGAGCTTGGAGACAAGGACGACCGGCTGGCCGAAACGGCGGAATTCCGCCAGCGGCTTAGCGCCGCCGGGCTGCCGGAGGAAGTGCGCGAAAAGATAGGCAAGGAGATAGGCCGCCTGGAAAAAATGCCGGCAATGACTTCCGAAAGCGCGGTAGTCCGCTCTTATATAGACATCCTGCTCTCCCTGCCCTGGACGGCCGTTTCCGAGGACAACTTGGACATGGCCAGGGCGGAGAAGATATTGGACGAGGATCATTATGGCCTGGAAAAGGTCAAGGAACGCATACTTGAATATCTGGCAGTGCGCAGCTTGACCGCCGACATGAAAGGGCCCATTTTGTGCCTGGTCGGGCCGCCCGGCGTCGGCAAGACTTCCATCGCCAAATCGGTGGCGCGGGCCATGGGGCGCAAGTTTACCCGCGCTTCTTTGGGCGGGATAAAGGACGAAGCCGAAATACGCGGCCACCGCCGTACTTATGTGGGTTCTCTGCCCGGCCGCATCATCCAGGGGATGCGCAATTGCGGCTTTAAAAACCCGGTCTTTCTTTTGGATGAGGTGGACAAGTTGAGCAGCGATTTCAGGGGAGATCCGTCCTCCGCCCTCCTCGAAGTGCTGGATCCGGAGCAGAACAACGCTTTCAGCGACCATTATGTGGAACTGCCTTTTGATCTTTCCAAAGTGTTCTGGATAGTAACGGCCAACATTACCCATCCCATACCCAAGCCGCTGCTCGATCGGATGGAGGTCATATCCATTCCCGGGTACACGGAGTTGGAGAAAAAAGAGATCGCTTCGCGCTACCTCATGCCCAAACAGATAAAGCAGCACGGACTTGACGGCGGACTTATCGGCATTTCGGAAAAGGCCGTCATCCGTATCATCCGCGAATATACGCGCGAAGCCGGCGTGCGGGAATTGGAGCGCGGCATCGCTTCCGTCTGCCGCAAGGCCGCGCGCAGGGTTTTGAAGAAAAACAAAAAAAGCGGCGTGTCCGTAACGGCTTCAAACATCCCCCAATATCTCGGCGTGCCCAAATACACGCAAACCGAAAAACGGGCCGAGCCGGAAACCGGCGTGGCCACCGGCCTAGCCTGGACCAGCGTCGGGGGCGAAGTGCTGGAAGTGGAAACGTCGGTAACGCGCGGCAAGGGCGATTTGCTGCTGACCGGGCAGATGGGCGACGTGATGAAAGAATCCGCCCGCGCCGGCTATACTTATATCAGGCGCAAGGCGGATGAATTGAAGATACCGGGCGATTTTTACAAAGAGCTTGACATACATGTGCATCTGCCGGAAGGGGCCATCCCGAAAGACGGGCCTTCCGCCGGCATCACTATGGCGACTTCCATGGCTTCCGCCCTTACCGGGCGCAGGGTATACGCGGACATGGCCATGACGGGCGAAATTACGCTGCGCGGCCGGGTGCTGCCGGTCGGCGGCATCAAGGAAAAAGTGCTGGCCGCCCACCGCTACGGCGTAAAAAAAGTGGTGCTGCCGGTCGCCAACGAAAAAGACCTTGAGGACATACCGCCCACCATAAAAAAGAGCATTGAGTTTGTGCCGGTAAGTCATATGGACGAGGTGCTCGCCCTGGCCCTGGAAGACGCCAATGCCTGAACAAACATGGGACATAGTCAGTGCGCGCTATGTAATTTCGGCCGTAACGCCCGCCCAGTATCCGCCGGACGGTTGGCCGGAGGCGGCTTTTATCGGCAGGTCGAACGTCGGCAAGTCGTCGCTCATCAACTCTCTTTGCCGCCGCAGCCGTTTGGCCAAGGTAAGCGGATCGCCCGGCAAGACGAGGACCATAAATTTTTTTGCCGCGCAAGCTAAAACGACCGGCGGCGACGCCGCCACCAAAGAGTTTTTCCTCGTGGATCTTCCCGGATACGGCTTCGCCAAAGCGTCCAAGGCGGACAAAGCCGCCTGGGCCGGATTTATCAGGCGATATGTTACGTCCTCTCCCTATTTGAGAATTCTTTGCCAGCTTATAGATATAAGGCACGATTTGATGCAGAACGACCGTGAATGTTACGAGTGGCTCGCCGCTGAGGGCATCCCCGTCATAGTGGCGCTGACCAAAGCGGACAAATTGTCCGCCGCCGCCGCCGCCGCGCAGAAGGCGCGGCTTTGCCGGGCGCTTTCTTTGGATCTGGCGCGGGCGGTTATGTACTCTGCGGTAAAAAATACCGGCCGGACGGAACTTATCGGCAATATCGTCAGGGGATTGTAAACCGGGAGCGGCCGCCTGTGCCGGCCGCCGCCCATTACCGCAGTCGATGCGGCAAATATCGGGGCCGCCGCCTCGCCGGGAAGTGTAAAAAGATGGGCAATGTTTATTTGGCGCGTTTGGCGATGGTAATAGGAGGGCTTGGCAGCGCGCTTCTTTTTTTGCAGTTGGGCATCCCTTTGCCTTGGATTTTAGGGCCGATGCTTTGGACGGCCATGCTGAAATTGCGTTACCCGGCGCAGGTATTTTTCCCCCGCGGCCTGCGCAACCTTTTTTTGATCCCCCTGGGCTACAACATCGGCGCCTATGTGACAAACGAAGCCGCACGGGAAATAATGCACCAACTGCCGGGAATCACCTTGGCTACTTTCGCCGCCATAGCGCTGAGCGTTTTTTTGGCTTTCCTGACTACCCGCACTACCGGCGTAAGCTACGCCAGCAGCGTGATCGGCAATATGCCGGGCGGCCTTACCCCCATGATGCTTATTTGCGAAAATATACCGGGCGCGGATATTGGCGTGGTCGCCGTTTTGCAGACGGTGCGGCTGATGATGTCCATCGCCGTGGTTCCCGTTTTGCTGGCCTATGGTTTCGGCGCAAGCGGCCAGGCGGTGGCGGCGGCCAATCTGCATACGGTGTGGGATTTCGCCTTTTCTTATTGGCAGTTGGCGCTGGCCGCCGTCTTTGGCGCGCTGCTTTTTGAGTTTATGCGTTTTCCGTCCTCTTTCTTCGTAGGGCCGATCGTCGCCGCCAGCGCCTTGTCTATCTATGCGAACGTCCCTTTGCCGGCAGCGCCGGTTTGGCTGGTCAATGTCGCCCAGGTTACGACCGGCCTGTATCTGGGCACTTTTATCGATCCTTTCCAGTTGAGCAAAAATCACCGGCTTTTCCCCGTTTGCTTGCTTGGCGCGCTTATGATCGTCGCCGGCAGTTTGGTTATCGGCTATTTTTTGAGTAATTTGCTGGGATTTAGCCTGGCCACCGCCTTTTTGGCCTGCGCGCCGGGCGGGGCCGCCGAAATGAGCATAACCGGCATGGCGCTGGGGGAAAATGTGCCGATAATATTGGCTTATCAGCTTTTCCGTTTGCTTTTTTTGAATTTTGTCATGCCGCTTTGCCTGAAGTGGTATTTTACCCGTCCGCACGGCCAGGGGCCGCCGCCGCTTTCCCTTTGACGAAGACTTTCCATGGCATTTTTGCAGGAGGCTGCCAATGATAAAAAATATACCCACAGTATACGATCCGCAGTCGGTAGAGGGGAAATGGTACGGGTTCTGGGAAGAAAACCGATTGTTTCACGTGGAGCCGTCGCAAGCTAAAAAACCTTTTTGCATAGTCATACCGCCGCCCAATGTTACCGGGCAGCTGCACATGGGGCACGCCGCCGATGGCACCTTCCAGGACATTTTGATCCGCTGGCGGCGGATGCAGGGCTATAGCGCGCTTTGGCTGCCGGGGACCGATCATGCCGGCATCGCCACCCAGGCAAAATTGGAAGAAACTTTGCGGAAAGAGGAAAATTTGAGCCGTTACGACCTGGGGCGGGAAAAGTTCATCGAGCGGGTCTGGCAATGGAAACAAAAATACGGCGGGCGGATTGCCAATCAGCTCCGCCGGCTGGGTTCTTCCTGCGACTGGGAGCGGGAGCGGTTCACCTTGGACGAGGGGTGTTCCCGCGCCGTGCGCGAGGTATTCGTCCGCCTGTATGAAAAAGGCCTTGTCTATCGCGGCCTGCGCATGACCAACTGGTGCGTGAACTGCCATACCGCTTTGAGCGACATAGAAGTGGAACACGAGGAGCAGGACGGTTTTCTCTGGCAGGTGCGCTACCCGCTGGCCGACGGCGAAGATTCTTTTGTCACGGTCGCGACCACCCGGCCGGAAACCATCCCGGGCGACACGGCGGTGGCCGTGCATCCGGGCGATGGCCGCTACGGGCGCTTCGTCGGCCGGAAATTGCGCGTGCCCGCCTGCGGGCGAATAGTGCCGGTGATCGCCGACGAATATGTCGACCCGGCTTTCGGCACCGGCGCGGTCAAGGTAACGCCCGCCCATGACCCTAACGATTTTGCCATAGGCGAGCGGCATGCCCTTGCGCAAATCGTGGTCATAGACAAAGAAGGTTTCATGACGGCCGCCGCCGGGGAATTCGTGGGCATGGACCGTTACGCCTGCCGCGAAGCCATCGTGCGCAAAATCGAAGCAGAAGGGCTCTTGGCCGGGGTCGAGAAGCACGCGCACGCGGTGGGCCATTGCCAGCGCTGCGGCACGGTGACGGAGCCTTTGGTCTCCTTGCAGTGGTTTGTCAAAATGGCGCCGCTGGCCGCCGAGCCGCTGGCGGCGGTAAAAGACGGGCGAACCCGTTTTGTTCCCGGGCGCTTTGCCAAAATTTACGAAAACTGGCTGGAAAACATCCGCGATTGGTGCATTTCCCGGCAGATTTGGTGGGGACACCGCATACCCGCCTGGTATTGCGAAAAATGCGGGCAGACGGTCGTTTCGGCGTGGGATGTCGCCGCCTGCCCTGAATGCGGCGGCCATACGCGCCAGGACGAGGACGTGCTTGACACTTGGTTCAGTTCCGCCCTGTGGCCTTTTTCTACCTTGGGCTGGCCTGACCGGACCGAAGACTTGTCGTTTTTTTATCCGACCAGCGTGTTGGTTACCGCTTATGACATAATTTTTTTCTGGGTGGCGCGCATGATGGTCATGGGGCTGGAATTCCAGCAAGCCCCGCCTTTCCGCCATGTATTCATCCACGGCCTTGTCCGCGACGGCCAGGGCAGGAAGATGAGCAAATCCCTGGGCAACGGCATAGACCCCTTGGAAGTAATTGAAAAATACGGCGCCGACAGCCTGCGCTTTACTTTGGTTACCGGCAGCGCGCCGGGCAACGATATGCGGTTTTATTGGGAAAAGGCGGAGGCCAGCCGCAACTTTGCCAACAAAATATGGAACGCCGCGCGCTTTGTCCTTATGAACCTGGAAGATTACAAGGCGGGGCAGGGCATCCCCTCTCCCTGCCGGCTGGCGGATCGCTGGATACTTTCGCGTTTTGCCCGCGCGGCAAAGGAAACCACCGCTTTGCTGGAAAAATATGAAATAGGCGAAGCGGCGCGGCTCGTCTATGAATTTATCTGGGACGAGTTTTGCGGCTGGTACATTGAACTGTCCAAACCGGCGCTTTACGACAAAGAAGCCGCAGGTGAACGCCAACGCGCGCAGGATACCTTGCGCGAGGTATGGGAAGGCGCGCTGAAGCTTTTGCATCCTTTCATGCCTTTCATTACGGAAGAAATCTGGCAGGCGCTGCCGCGCAAAGAAGAGGGCGTGAGCATAATGACGGCGGCCTGGCCCCAAGGGGGGGGCGCCGGCCTTGTAGACGAAGGCGCGGAAAGCGATATGCGGCTGATTATGGACAGTGTACGGGCAATACGCAACATGCGGGCGCAGATGGACGTTGCGCCCGGGAAAAAAATCAGCGTCATATTGCAGTCGCCGGACAGTGGGCTGCGGCGTGTTTTGCGGGAGCAGGCCGGTTATATTGAAACTTTGGCGATGGCGGAACAGGTGGAAATATCCCCTGGCGACGCCCCTAAGCCGGAAAACGCCGTAACTTCGGTAATTTCCGGCGCGGAGATATATCTGCCTTTGCGCGGCCTTATTGATGTAGAAAAAGAGGCCGGCCGGCTGGGCAAAGAGAAGGAGGCGCTGGAGAAAGAATTGAGCCGCCTTGTCGACAAACTGGCCAACCGGGAATTTTTGGCGAAGGCGCCAGCTGCGGTGGTGGCCAAAGAAGAGGAAAAACGCCGGGAATGTGGAGAGAGGCTGGCGGCGCTCAAAGAGCGGATGGCATATCTTGCCGGCCTTGCCTGACGGTCGCGGCGGCTTCCAGGGATTGCCGCCCCGGCTGACAAAGCGGCAATTTGCCTTGCCGCTTTGCCCGAAATCGTCGCCAGGCCTTTCCTGAGCGCTTTTTGCGCTTGATGGGGCGAAAAGTTTGCCCGCGCAGCTTGGGTTTAATCGGGGAACGGCGTAAAGGCCATTAATTTTGTTACCGGGGTGAAAACATGAATTACCAGGAAACTTTAAACTATCTGACAGGGAAAGGCAACCACGGGATAAAACCTGGGCTGGAGCGGATAAAGATCTTGCTGGACAAGCTCGGCCGGCCGCAGGAAGGGATCTTTTATGTGCATGTGACCGGCACCAACGGCAAAGGATCGGTAACCAGCATGCTGACCAGCATATTTGAGGCGTCCGGGCTCAAGGTGGGCAAGTTCACTTCCCCGCACTTGGAGAAGTGGAACGAACGCATAAACATCTGCGGGCGCGACGTTACCGACGAGGAATTCGGCGAAGCCGTCGGCGCGGTGGCGCAAGCGGCGAAGGAGGCCGGCGAGGAGCTTGAGGAACCCAGCCAGTTTGAACTGGTTACCGCCGCCGCCTTCCGGCTTTTCCAAAAGGCCGGGATTGCCGCCGCCGTGCTGGAAGTAGGCATGGGCGGCCGGTGGGACGCGACCAACGTGATAACGCCCGAGTGTTCCGTTATTACCAATGTGGCGATTGACCATATAGAATATTTGGGCGAAACGATAGAAAACGTCGCGCAGGAAAAAGCCGGCATCATCAAACCCGGCGTGCCGGTCGTAACCGCGGCGGAAAGCGTCGCGCTCAATACGCTGATAGACAAGGCGGCCTCCCTGCGCTGCCCCATTCATATATTCCGCTCGGATTTTACGGCGATCGGGCTGGGCGGCGACTTGACGCAACAGCGCTTCATTTTCCGAAGCGGCGATTTTGTGGCCAATTTTAAATTGGCACTGGGCGGCGACCACCAAGTGACCAACGCCGCCCTGGCGGTTATGGCGGCAAGGCTTTTGTGCGCCAAACATCCGGAAATAACCGTCGCTTCCATGCAAAAGGGGCTCGAGACGGTAAAATGGCCCGGGCGGTTGGAGCTTTATTCCAAAGCGCCCTGCGTAATATTGGACGGCGCGCATAACCTCAGCGGCGCGATCGCGCTGCGGGCGGCGCTCAACAAATACTGCCCGGGCAAAAGGATTTCTTTCGTGCTGGGCATAATGAAAGACAAAGATATAAAAGGCATAGTCGAAGAACTGGTGGGCGAAGAAGACTCCTTGATCGCGGTGCCGGCGGACAGCAGCGCGCGGGCGGCCAGCCCGGACGAAATCGTAAAATACAGCCGGGGCAAAAATTCGGTAGCCGATGACTTGGAAAACGCCCTTAGGCAAGCGGAAGCCGACGCGGGGGAGGACGGGGCGGTCTGTATCGCCGGCTCTTTGTATCTGGCCGGCCAGGCCAAAAGCATTTGGAAAAGCCAGTCGGCAAGAGGGGATGCGGCGCCCTGAGAAACGCCTCGCAAAAAATCCTCCGGCAGGGGAACAAAGGAAAAGCCAACGCGACACAATGGCCATTGTGTCGCGTTGGCTTTTCCGCGAAAACCGCACTATAATCTAATTTGTTATGTTTGTTATGTTTGTTATGTCGCCGCAGAACTCGCAGCCAATACGCCGTCCTGACTATTTTTTATAATGACATAGTAAAAAAAGAAAAGGATGTGTTTGTCAAAATGAACAAGGCCGACCCAATCAGAAAAAAGCGCGACATACGCAAAATAGCCCTTTATTGCCTGAATAAAGGGCAGCGCCGCAATTATCTCCTCATCGTGCTGGGGATCGCTACCGCGCTCCGCGTCAGCGACCTGCTTTCCCTCACCTGGGAACAGGTCTATGATTTTGCCGGGAAAAGGTTCAGGAGCCACCTTGCCGTAAAAGAAAGCAAAACCGGCAAAGAAAGGCTCATCGCTTTGAACCGGGACGCCAAAGAGGCGCTGAAAACCTGTTTCGCCGGCGGCCGGGCGCATAGCGGAAATTATCTTTTTCCCGGCGGCAGAAGCAAAGAAAAACCGCTCAGCCGCAGCCAGGCCTGGCGGATAATAAAAGACACGGCTTTATATCTTAATATTGCCGGGCGCATTTGCCCCCATTCTTTGCGCAAGACCTTGGGTTATCACGCTTGGCGGGCGCAAAAATCGCCGGTTCTCATTATGGACGTCTACAACCATTCTTCCTATGAGGTAACCAAGCGTTATCTCGCCATAGATCAGGATGACAGGGACAATCTGTACAAGGGCATGGACTTTTTGCGCGCCGGCAGGGAAAGGGAACGAGGCAGGGGCAAGGACAAGAAAGCGTCTGATTGATGCCGGCCCCGGGACACGGATAAGATTCGCAAGAAAAATTGCCGCCCTGCGATAGGCAAAACATAGGGATGATTCTTTCCTCGCCTTCGCGCTTTTCGCGGCTTTTGAGCGAATTGTTTTTAAACAAGACGTAAGCCCCGCGTGTAAAAGCAGGGCTTATGTCTTGCCGCTCTTTAATATAGCGCTATTTTAGGGGCGTCGGAGAGGATTTTGCGCGCGTCGCTCATGATTTCCGCGATGATTTCCGCGCAAGGCTGTATTTTGGTCAAAAGGTTGAGGCTTTGCCCGGCTTGCACGAAACCGTTGTCAACGTCGCCTTCAATAAGCGCCAGGCGGTTCGTTCCTGTGGACAGGGCGTTGAGTTCCTCGATGGGGGCGCCGGATGTTTCCAGCCGCAGGAATTTTTCCGTGAAAGCGTTTTTTAGGCCGCGTACGCCCGCTTTGCGGGAAAACCCCGTAACTGCGCTGTCCGTGTCCGTGGCACCGATAATTTTTTCTTTGGCTTTGGGATGGGCGGGGCTTTCGGCGCTGATGAGAAAACGCGACCCTATCTGCACGCCCGCCGCGCCCATGACTAACGCCGCGGCGAGGGCTCGGCCGTCGGCGATGCCGCCGCCGGCGACGACCGGTATTTTCGTTATTTGCGGTATGACGTTGCTCATCAGGGCCATGGTCGTCAGCGTACCGATATGCCCTCCCGCTTCCATCCCTTCTATGACCAGGGCGTCCGCTCCCGCGTCTTCCACCCGCCTGGCCAGCTTTACGCTCGGGACGACCGGCATGACTTTGATCCCCGCCCGATGGAACGCGTCTATCCAGGGAACGGGGTTGCCCGCGCCGGTAGCCGCGAAAGCCGGTTTTTCCTCACATACGGCTTGGACGAGTTCTTTGACGTTAGGTTCTATCAAGGCGATATTGACGCCAAAGGTTTTGTCGGTCAGGGACTTAGCTTTTCTGATTTGCGCGCGCGCCCAATCGGCATCGCGCCCGCCCAGCGCTATGACGCCCGCGCCGCCGGCGTTGGAGACGGCCGCCGCCAGCGCCGCGTCCGAAACATAAGCCATGCCGCCCTGGATGATGGGACATTTAATGCCCAATAGTTCCGTAAGTTTGTTTGTCATTGACGCCTCGGCTCCCTTTCGCCCGGATACAGAGGCTGAAACTATACCGATTGTATGTTTTTGGGAAATTCCGGCTCGTCAAACCAAGGATATACGGCCGGCATATCATTAAATACGCTGTTTTTGAACGCGGGCGGGCGCTTTTCCAAGAAAGAATTGGCGCCTTCTTCCGCGTCGCTCAACTGCCCGATATGGTAATAGCAGGCGGACTCGATCTTGTGGGCGGTCATGGGATGCCTTGTCCCGGCCATCTGATAAATCATTTGCCGGCAAAGGGCAACCGATACCGGCGCCGCGTTGTCGCGGATTTCAGCGGCAATTTCCACGGCGCGTTCATAGACGCGCTCCGGCGCCACGACGTCATTGACCAGGCCGCATCTGTAAGCTTCGTCCGCTTTGATTAAACGGCCGCTTAACACCCATTCCATGGCCTTGGCCAACCCGACTATTTTTGATAGGTACCAGCTGGAACAAGCTTCGTTTACAAAACCTCTCCGAACGAAAACAAATCCCATTTTTGCCGTTTCGGACATGACCCTTATGTCCATCGAAAGCGGCAATGTCGCGCCAATTCCCACGGCGGCGCCGTTGATGGCGGCAATGACGGGCTTTCGCATTTTATATAAGCTGAGGGCGTTGGTGCCGCCTGTGTCCCTCATAGTGAAAAAATCCGTTTCGGAAAAATTGAACGGATTGCCTTCCGACAGATCCGAGCCGGCGCAAAAAGCGGGTATCTTTGTGTTGGCCGCACCTGTGAAAATTACCGCGCGGATGTTGTCGTCACGATTGGCCACGTCAAGCGCGGCGTTTATATCGGCAGCCATCTGCGGGGTGTAGGAATTCAGTTTTTCCGGCCTGTTCAACGTAATGGTGCAAATCCGATCTTTTACTTCGTACTTAATCGTTGCGTATGCCATAATAAATTCATCCTTCCTATATTATTATATTGAGTTTTTTTCCTTCAAAAATCAGGTTTTCCCGAAATTTCGGGTGGGCAATGGCAATCAGCGCTTTTGCCCGCTGCGACCAAGTTTTCCCTTTCAGGCGCGCTATGCCGTATTCCGTGACGATGCAATCGACTTCGTTTTTGCCGGTGGTAACGACAGAGCCTTTGCCAAGCGTTGCTTTTATGCGGCTTAGTTCCCCGCCTTTCGCGGTGGACGGCATGGTAATGAAGGAACGCCCGCCTTTGGACATTTGCGCGCCGCGCACGAAGTCCACCTGCCCGCCGGTAGAGCTGTACGGACGGCCGTTCAAGGTTTCGGCGCAAACTTGGCCCAAAAAGTCGATTTCCAGGCCCGCGTTTACGGAAACGGCTTTGTCGTTCAGCGCGATTACGCCCGGATCGTTTACATAGTCAACCGCACGGATTTCCACTGCCTGGTTGTCGTCCATGAAATCATACAACTTACGGCTGCCCAAGGCGAAAGCCGTAATGTTTTTGTAGCGGTCAATGTTCTTGCGGCTGTTGGTTACCGCGCCACATTCGATCAGCGAAAGCATGCTGTCGGTAAACAGTTCCGTATGGATGCCGAGATCCTGTTTGTCCGCCAGGGCTTGCCCTGCCGCGCTGGGCACGTTGCCCCAGCCCAGTTGCAGCGTTGAGCCGTTTTCTATTTCCGCGGCGACATATTTGCCGATGCTTAGGCTATCCGCGTCCATCTCGCCCGGCTCCGGCAAAGTCATGACCGCCTCGTCGCTTTCGCAGAGGCCCGTTATTTGCGAAATGTGTATGAAGGCGCTGCCGTGCGTGCGCGGGACGGTGGAGTTTACTTCCAGAAAGCGCAAATCCGCCCTTTCCATTTGCGCTACGGCTTCGCTGCCGGTAAGTCCAAAACTGAAATAGCCGTGTTTGTCCATCGGCGAAACCGCAGCGTAAAAAACATCCGCTTTTACAGTATTTTGCCATAAGCCGGGAATGTCTTTATAATAGCAAGGCATCATGTCCGCCCGGCCTTCATTTACGGCTTTGCGCGAAACGGCTCCGACGAACCAAAGCACGCCGCGCACGTGGCCGCTTATTGTTTCGTCGTCGTAAAGGGGCAGGGGATATTGCGGAAAGGTTATGTTATGCCGAACGTCTTTAAGGTTGGCGCGCAAAGCATGGGCGCAGACAGCCCTTACGATGGAGCGCGGTTCGCCGAGGGCGGAAGGGCAGGCGCAAACAAAACCGGACTTTACATAAGAGGCGATTTCCGCGGGCGTCATTTTTTTGTTTAGGTATTCTTTCTTGTATTTGTCCATAAATTCCGCCTATGTTACTTATTCTTGAATACGGCCGGCCGTTTTTCCAAAAAAGCGGACGAGCCTTCCGTTTTGTCTTCCGTGTCGGCAAGTTCGCCCACGGACTGTATTTCAAATTTAATGCCGTCCTCTAAGGATTCTTCCATGGCGAAGTCCACGCATCTTTTCCCGGCGGAGATGGCCAGGGGAGCTTGCGCGCTTATCCTTTCCGCCATTTTCCTCGCTTCGGCCAGACATTCCCCCGCTTCGGCGAGCACCTCCGCGATCCCTATTCTATAAGCTTCTTCCGCGCCGATGGCTTGTGCCGTGAGAATCAATTTTTTGGCCATGCCCGGGCCAACCAGCCGCGGCAGCCTTTGTGTTCCGCCGTAGCCGGGCACGACGCCCAATCCTGTTTCCGGAAGGCCGACCTGCGCCTTTTTGTCGATTACCCTTATATCGCAAGCCAAGGCTATTTCCAGGCCGCCGCCAAAAGCAACGCCGTTGATGGCGCAGATGACGGGTTTGCTGAAATGCGCGATTTTTCTTAATACCTCGTGCCCCCTGCTGGTAACCATGATGCCGTCTTTTTTCTTCCAAGCGATAAATTGGTTTATATCCGCGCCCGCGATGAAAACTTTTTTTAACGCGCTGGCCAGTATCACGGCGCGCAAATTTTCCCTATTGGCCAGTTCGGAGAAAGCCGCGTCCAAATCTTCGACAGCCCTTGCGTCAATGGCGTTGATCGGCGGATTGTCAATGGTGACCGTGGATATAAAATCGTCATGGGAAAGTTTAAGCGTTTCAAATTCCATAGGCTGCAATACCCCTCACATTCTTTTAATTTATAACTTCATATACGGCCGCCATCGCCGGGCCGCCGCCCGCGCAAAGCGAAGCGCAGCCGATTTTCATCCCCCGGCGCTTCAGTTCATAATAACCGCTGATGATCAGGCGCAAGCCGGTCATGCCTACGGGATGCCCCAGCGCGATGCCGGATCCGTTCGCGTTTACCTGCCCGAGAGGTATTTCCAGTATTTTAAGGCACGGCACTACCTGCGCGGCGAAAGCTTCGTTTATTTCATAATAGTCGATGTCGCCCTTTTGCAGCCCGGCCAATTCAATGGCTTTGGGAATGGCGTAAATAGGGCCTATTCCCATTAGTTCCGGCGCGCAGCCAGCCGTTGCCGTTGACAGGATGCGCGCCAGCGGCTTGAGGCCAAGGCTTTTGGCTTTGTCTTCGGACATTATCACCGCCGCGCTGGCGCCGTCGTTGATGCCGGAGGCGTTGCCCGCCGTTACCGTGCCGTCTTTCATGAAGGCCGGTTTAAGCGCGGAAAGTTCTTGGAGGGTGACGGCGCGCGGATGCTCGTCGGTATCAAAAACGACCGTGCCTTTGCGCGTTTTTATTTCAACAGGTATGATCTCTTCTTTGAAAACGCCTGCCTTTATGGCGGCATCGGCTCTTTGCTGGCTTAACAGGGCGTATTCATCCTGTTCTTTGCGGCTGGCGTTGTATTTTTGCGCAACGTTTTCGGCTGTCCGCATGATGCTTTCGCCGGAGAAGGCATCCGTCAAAGCGTCGTACTGCATGGCGTCCTCCGCCCGCGACGGGCCGATGACAAATCCTTTGCGCGCGTTCAGCAACATATAGGGGACATTGGACATGCTTTCCACGCCGCAAACCAGGGCGGCTTCCGTTTTGCCCAGTTGTATTTGCTGGCAGGCTATTTCCAAGGCGCGCATGCTGGAAGCGCATTGCTGCTCGACCGTTACCGCCGCGCCCGCTATCGGTATGCCCAAGGCCAGTTGCACTTGCCGCGCGGGGTTTCCTTTCATGCCGTGTTTATAAACGGTGCCAAGCACGACTTCATCGATGTTTTCAGGGGCGGCGCCCGCCCTTTTAATAGCCGCCGCCGAAACTGTTTTGGCCAGCTCCACGGCCGGCACGGAAGACAAAGAACCTTGAAATTTACCGATGGCCGTCCGGCACATTCCTACGATAACAACATCTTTAATAATGTTTTTTGTTTTTTCGGCGCCCATAATTTACCCATCCTTTGCGTTTATAATATGGCTCTCTATCCATACTTTTTTTATTGCTTTGCTTGTTTTGCTTTTTTGTATTCGGCGACCAGCGCCGGAATGACGTCAAACAGATTGCCGACGATGCCGTAGTCGGCGCAAGAAAATATAGGCGCTTGCGGGTCTTTGTTGATGGCAATGACCCTGTCGGCGCCGGAGATGCCGGCCAAATGCTGTATGGCGCCGGAAATGCCGCACGCTATGTAAAGTTTCGGGCCTACTGTCTTGCCGGTTTGCCCGACTTGATGGACATGCGGTATCCAGCCCGCGTCAACCGCCGCCCTGGACGCGCCGACCGCGCCGCCTAAAACATCGGCCAATTCGCGTATATAGGAAAAGTTTTCCGCTTTGCCGAGGCCCCGGCCGCCGGAGACGATGATTTCGGCTTCCTCGATATTCGCCAAATCCCGGCCGGCTTCTTTGACGTTCAGGATTTTTTTCGTGCGCGCGGTTGTGTCAATTTTTTCGGCAAAGCGAATAATTTCCGCCGCTTTTTTGCCGCCGGCCGCCGCTTTTTTGAAAACGCCCGGGCGCACGGTGCCGATTTGCGGCCTAGTGTCGGGGCACATGATGGTAGCCATCAGGTTGCCGCCAAAAGCCGGGCGGGTCCACGCCACATGCCCGGCAATATCGTCAATGGCAAGCCCGGTGCAATCCGCCGTCAGGCCGGTTTTCAAGCGGCAAGCCAAGCGCGGCCCCATGTCCCGTCCGTTGTTGGTCGCGCCGATCAAAATCGCCGACGGCTTGTATTTTTCAACTAACTTATAAAGGGCGTTTGTATAAGGCTCGGTATGATAATCTGCGTACGCCCGGTTTTCTGCCGTGTAAATTTTATCCACGCCGTAATTTTCCACTATTTGGCATATTTCAGCGCAATTGTCGGCAATCACGACGGCGCATAGCATCTCGCCCATAGAATCGGCCAGCTTTCGGCCGGGATTTAACAATTCCAGGCTGACCGGCTTAATTTTGCCGTCTTTTGCTTCAATGAATACCCACAGGTCCTTGTAATCTGTAATTGCCATAATGCTCAGCCCTTCTTACAATACTGCCGCGTCCGACAAAAGCTTCATTAATTTGGCGGCGGACGCCGCGGCGGTTTGTTCTTCTATTTTGACGCAATGCTTTTGCGTTGACGGGGTGAAAGTCTTTTTTACTTTGGTGGGCGAACCTTTCAGGCCGATCCGGTTTTGATCCAGTTTTATTTCGTTAAGCGTCAGTTTAACGATTTCGGATTGTTTGGCTTTTATTTTATCTTTAATGGAAGCGATCCTTGGCCCAAAAGACGGTTTTGTAACCGTTATAACGGCCGGGCAGGAAGTTTCGACTACTTCATAGCCTTCGTCGGACTCTCTTTTGACCTGAACCTTGCCGTCAGACAAAATCACGTCCAAGGCGCAAGTGATTTGCGGCAAGTCAAGCCATTCGGCCAATTCCGGCCCTACTTGGGCGGTATCGCCGTCTATCGCCTGTTTGCCGCAAAAAATAAGATCAAACGCGCCTTCCCTTTTTTCCATTTCCGAAACAGCCCCGGACAAAATATAGCTGGTGGCCAATGTATCCGAGCCGCCAAATTTTCCGTCGCTAACTAAATAGGCTTTTTGCGCGCCCAAGGCCAAACAGCTTCTAAGCGCTTCTTTGGCTTGTTCCGGCCCCATGCTGACGACGGCTACCCGGCCGCCGCTCGCTTGCGCCAACCTTGCCGCCATTTCTAGGGCAAAACCGTCAAAAGTGTTCACGATGCTGGGCACGCCTGCCCGAATGAGCGTATTTGTTGCCGGATCAATTTTGATTTCCGTCGTGTCAGGCACTTGCTTTACGCAGACCAATATGTTCATGGCATTATTCATCCTTAACGTGTTTTATTGCCGGGCCGGGCCGCCCCTAAGGCCGCCGCCCGTATCCGGGAAGCGGACGTCTCAAGGGCGGCGGGGCGCGGCGCGAAATTATTCAGCGGGAGATTTGACGCGCGCTGAATGAAGCCTTGGCCAGATCAAAGCATTTTGGGAAATCCTTTCGCGTCCCACCACGGATAATAAGGCGGCATTTCTTTCGACGGTTTCATGGAGTAATTCGGGGGGCGCTTCTCAAGGAAGGATTTTACGCCTTCAAGGGCATCCGGGGAAGTCCCTATCCATTGCAGGGTCATGGACTCAAGTTTGTGCGATGCCATGGGATGCGACTCGCCCAGCATTTTCCACATCAACTGTCTGGCCATGGCCACCGACACGGGCGCCGTGTTGTTGACGATTTCGTGCGCTATGACCAGCGCTTTCGCGTATACTTCTTCGGGCGGCACCATATAGGTGGCCAGGCCGGAATCGAGCACTTCGGCGCCGCTGATGATGCGCCCGGTCGCCACCCATTCCACCGCTTTGCCCGCGCCGACCAGCCTTGGCAAAAACCAGCCGCTGCAGCCTTCGTTGATAATGCCCCGGCTGGCGAAAACAAACCCTATTTTTGCTTTTTCCGATATGACGCGGATGTCCATGGGCAGGGTCATGGTTATGCCCACGCCGACCGCGGCGCCGTTAATCGCGCCGATGACCGGTTTTTTCATGTCGTATATTCGGAGGGAAACCTGTCCGCCGGTGTCCCGGTGCGCGAAGATGTTCGTCTTGGAATAGTCAAACGGGTCGCCGCTCAAATCGCTGCCGGCGCAAAACGCTTTGCCCGCGCCGGTAACGATTACCACCCGGACATTGTCGTTTTCGTCCGCCTTGTTGAAAGCGTCCAGCAGTTCGTCGCACATCAGGGGGTTGAAGGAGTTCATGTTGTTGGGCCGGTTCAAGGTAATGGTCGCGACTTTGTCGGCGACTTCGGACTTGATCGTTTCGTAGCTCATAATTAAAGCCTCCTTAATTAATGGGATAATTGCTTTGCCTTGCCGCCTGGGCGCTGCCCGTTTGTCCGGGGCTTTGCCGCCGGTGGCCTAAGGGCCTATTCGATATTTCTGTCTTGCGCGCCGCTGGCAAACGCCAATTTTGCCTCCCGCCGGCGTTCGTCTTCTTCCGCGCCCAAAATCAGGTACATAAGGATGCCTACGAACAAGCCGACGGCGGTGGATTGCAGATTCATCGCCATGCCCATGCTGATGGCGATGCCGGTTTCAATTTTCCCCTTCACATAGCCGTTGGCGATGATCCCGGTCGCGAAACCCTGCACGGCCAAAAGCAAGGCGGCGCCCAGGGAGCCAATGGGCCTGAAGAAAGAGGTGCACGGCCGCAGGAAGTTAAATATCGTGGGGCCGATAATCAGGCTGAACATGCCGTCGTAGATGCCGTCCATCCGCGACCGGCCTTCTTTGTAAAGCTCGCCGATGGTTATGCAGCCGCCCGCCCAGATGGGGCCGGCCATGGTCGGCGAAGGGACGGTGAAGGCCATCAAAGCATTGCGGATGCCGCAGATAATGCTGGAACGGTTGGGGCTGTACTCAATTTTCTCGTCGGTGCGGACTTTGTTGCATTCGTTAAAGACAGAGTCGGCCAGTATGAAGTCGCCGAACGCGATGATGTATTCCACGCACAATGTCGGTATGGCGGCGATCCAAAATTCGAGGGGCGGTACGCCGTGAGTAAAGATGGACGCTTTCTCCATGGCGCTGATCAGCGGAACCAGGGAATTGATCCCCCATTCAATTTCCGCCACTTTCAGCTCGCCGGTAAAGTGGCCGATCACGATGCCCACGACACAGCCAATGACGACGCCTTGCGCGCAAATGGTGGAGATGGTTTTGCTCTGCTGCTTTTTCTTGGCGATATGGACGGAATAGGTTACGAACAGCAAGACGAGGCAGGCGGCCGCGCCGCAATACCACTGCCCCGCCAGTCTCCCCGTCGGGGAAAACACGGTGGTCAGCGCCGAGAAACAAGCGCCGTACATGACGCCGCCTTTAAACCAGTCGGGAATTTTCGCCATGATTTTGTTCGCCAGGCCGGTGGCGCCCAGAAAGGCAAACACTACGGTCAGCTCCACGGCCAGCGCCGTGATGGCGTAAATGCGCTCGTCCGTCGTCGGATAGCTGGTTACGAAGGCGATGACCAATGGTATGCCCGGCGTGATGTAGCCCGAATAGGTGGGATTGCCGAACATGACTTCCAAGGTGATCATGATGTCGAAGGTCAGCATCATGGCAACGTATTCTTCGTATTCCAGCCCGGGGATGCACTGCTGCATGAACGGGATGGAAGCCACGTTCAAAGCCACTATGAACAAACCTTGCAAAATGATGGCCGGCATGAGGTTGAAATGCAGGAAGGGCAAACGCAGTTTGAAAGGGCCGCAAGGGATATACGGAGCCTCTTCGCCGTCTTTGCGTTTGATTATAGGCATGGGTATCATCTCCTTCTCACAATAATTACAAGGGCAATTGCAACAAGCGAAGGCAGATCAAATCAACAAATCATCGGAATTGAGGATGTAGCCCGCAGCGATTACCCGCTGCATGTCCGACACGCCTTCGATATTGGGGGCGATCAAAGCGTCCCGCATATACTTTTCCACTAAAAATTCTTCCGTAACGCCGTAAGGGCCGAGCACTTTCATGACCATGGAGTTACATTCAACCGCGATGTCCGACACATAAGCTTTTGCCAGCCCCACCCACGCCTTCATCCGGGCAATGTTTGATCTGTTTTCGGATTCTTCGGCGAGTTTGTAGGTCATCAGCCGGGCGCTTTCCACCATGGCCGCGATGGTGGCGATTTTTAATTGTATGGATTGAAATTTGGCGATAGGGGCGCCGCGATGCGTTTTTTCCTTGGCGTATTTTACCGCCGCCTCATAACCTGCCGCCATAATGCCGACGAAGGTCGCGCAAAGGGCTACTTTGCTATGGGCGACGCTGCTCAGCAGTATTTTGTGCCCATCGGCTTCTTTGCCCAGCAAGGCGGATGCGGGTATGCGCACGTCGTCCAAAAATATGTCGTAAATCGCGCTTCCCCGGCAGCCAACCGTGTCCCACGGCGTTGACAGCGAATAGCCTTCGGTGAATTTTTCAAACATGAAGGCGGACACCAGCAGGGTTTGTTCGTTTTTGGCGAAAAGCAGAATGGGGCCTTTGTAGGCGGCATTGGTGATGAATCGTTTTGCGCCGTTTATTACGAACCCGCTGCCCTCCTTTCGGTAAGTGGTGAGAATCTGTTTCGGGTCGGAACCCGTGCCGGCTTCCGTAAATGCCAGCGATGCGCGGAACTCCCCTTCAATGCCGGCTTTTAAGTATTTTTCTTTTTGCTCGGCGCTGCCGTAATGCCTTACGGCCTCCAGACAGGTAACGCTGACCAAAAGCGACAAGGAGACGCTTGGCGATACTTTGGCGATTTCTTCGAAGGCGAGGGCTTGGGCGATATAACCGGCATCGATGCCGCCATATTCTTCCGGGAAAGGGATCCCTAAAATGCCCGCGTCCGCTACGGCCTTGGCAATGCCGTCGGAGATATGCCTTTCTTTTTCAATTTGCGCCACTTGCCCCCAAATAACTTTTTGGGCGACTTCTCTCGCGGTTTCCTGTACCATTTCTTGTATGTCGGTCAACTTGAACTCCATTTTCGCGTTACTTCTCCTTTTGTCTTTGCGGATACGGAAAGCCGCGCCATATTATTGTTTGCCGCCCTTTGCGCATTAGTTATAGGCGTAGAATCCTTTGCCGTTTTTTCGGCCGTATTTACCGGCCCGTACCATTTTTACCAGCAGGGGGCAGGGGCGGTATTTGCTGTCGCCGGTTTCTTCGTAGAGAGTTTTTATTACCTGCAGCAAGGTGTCCAGCCCGACCAAATCGGCCAGCGCCAAAGGCCCGATGGGGTGATTGGCGCCAAGCGCCATGCCCTTGTCTATGTCTTCTTTGGTGGCGATTCCTTCCGATAGGACGAACATGGCTTCGTTAAGCATCGGCACCAGTATCCTGTTGACGCAAAACAGCGGCGCTTCCGCAACGGTAATGATTTCTTTGCCGATAGACTTGCCGACGGCAACGGCTGTTTCATAAGTGGCGTCAGAGGTATCGTAGCCGCGGATGATTTCCAGCAGTTTCATCACGGGCACGGGGTTGAAAAAGTGCGTGCCGATAAATTTGTCGGGACGGTCGGTAACGGAAGCTATTTCCGAAATGCTCAGCCCGGACGTGTTTGTGGAAAAAATACAAGCAGGTTGGCATATTTTGCTTATTTTTCCATACAGTTCCTTTTTTGTCCGTATTTCTTCAAATACCGCTTCATACAGATAGTCGATGTCCGCCAAATCTTCATAATTTACCGTGGCCTTAATCTTGGACAGAAGTTCCTCTTTCGAGGCGCTTGACCGTTTGCCGTTTTTGACTTCCTTTTCCAATCTCGCGGCGATTGCTTTGTAGCCTTTGTCCAGGTTTTGTTGCGATATATCGCAAAACACGACGCCGTAGCCTGCGGCAGCGACAATCTGCGCTATTCCGTTGCCCATCAGTCCGCTTCCGACAACACCGATTTTCTTTATAGCGAGCAAGTCCATCCCGTCTCCTTTTTGTTGAATATGGTCAGGGGGCAGGCAGTTGTTTGCCCCCGGCGTTGTTATTGGTTCTTTTCTTTAATTTCTTTGACAACTTTGGTAAGTTCCGGCACGACTTTCGTCAAATCCCCCACAACGCCGTAGTCGGTTATTTTGAAAATGGCCGCTTCTTCGTCCGTATTGATGGCGACGACATTGTGGGATCCGGACATGCCGGCCAAATGCTGTATGGCGCCGGAAACGCCGCAGGCGATGTACAATTGCGGCTGTACGGTTTTGCCGGTTTGGCCGACCTGATGATCGTGCGATATCCAGCCGGAGTCCACGGCGGACCTTGACGCGCCGACCGTCGCGCCGAGCGCGCTTGCCAGTTCCCTGATTATGGAAAAATTGTCCGCGTTGCCAAGGCCGCGCCCTCCGGTCACGATGATTTCCGCCGTTTCCAGATCGACGGTTTCGGAAGTTTCGGGCGCTATTTTTTCCACGAGCCTGGTTCTGATTAAATTTGCCGGAATGTCAATATCTTCTTTGGTTACGTTGCCTTTCAGCGTTTCATCAGGTTCGTTTCTTTTAAAGACGCCCGGGCGCACGGTGCCTATTTGCGGGCGGCATTTACGGCAAACGGCCTCGGCCTTGATTTTGCCGTTGAAGCTCAGCCGCGTCCAGAGGACGTTGCCGCCTTCGTCAAGGGCCAGGCCGGTACAGTCGGCCGCGATGCCGGTATTTAGCCTCGCCGCCAGCCGCGGCGCCAGATCGAGGCCGTTGTTGGTCGCGCCGACAAGCAACGCGGCAGGCTTGTACTTTTGCGCAAGTTTTTCCAATGCGTATGTGTAGCCGTCCGTGGAATATTCGTCGAGTTTTTCGTTCTCAACCACAATAACCTCGCCGGCGCCGTACGCTATGGCCTGGTTCGCGCTGGCGCCGGCGTTTTTGCCGATTATCACCGCGACGATTTTCTCGTTTTTTTGTTCTGCCAGCTGTTTGCCGGGATTTAACAGTTCAAAACCGACGCCTTTAGGCTTTCCATCGGCCAGTTCAACTATTACCCAGAAGTTTTTATATTCTTCCATATTCCTGCATGCTCCCATCTTTCTTTGCCCCAAAAGCGTTTTGTGAAACAGAGGCCGGCGGGGAAAGGCACCGTCCTTTCCCCCGTCATCTCCCAGAAGATAGGCCGGCCTGTTATATCAGGTTCTTTTCGTTTAAAATTTTGCCTAACTGCGCCGCGGCTGCGCCGGGATCCTCTACGGTAATGATTATGCCGGCCCTCTTTTGTTCGGGCTCGGATACGTTCGTCACTTCCACTTTGGCGCCTTTCAGCCCTACCAGGTCCGCGTCGATGCCAAGTCCCGCCAAATCCATATTGTGAATGGGCGCTTTAAGCGACGCCAGCCTTGACCTTACGGTAGGAAAGCGCGGCTCATAGTCGGTTTTCGTTACGGTGAACAAAGCCGGCATGGCGGTTTCGATGATTTCAAAGCCGTTGTTGTTTTCCCGTTTCGCTTTAAGAAGCTGCCCCTGCGCCGATATGTCGGTTACGAAAGTAACTTGCGCAAGGTTCAGCCTTTCGGCCAGCTCCGGGCCGACAAAGCCGGTATAGCCGTCGGTGGCCTGCCGGCCGCAGAAGATGGCGTCAAAAGGCCCGTCTTCCTCTTCTATTTTGCGAATGGCGCGAGAGAGGACGAGGCTTGTCCCCATCGTATCGGACCCGGCCGCCCCCGTTACTAAGAAAGCCTTGTCGGCGCCTACCGACAAACATATTTGCAGCATGCTTTTGGCATTGGGCGCGCTCATGGCGAGGACGGCGACGGTAGAGCCTTCAACGCTTTCTTTGAGCCTTACGGCCATTTCCAAAGCGTAGCCGTCAAAAGAATTGATGACGCCGGAAAAGCCTTCGCGGATCAACGTTTTTGTTTCCGGATTGATTTTCGCGACGAATTGTTCCGGATCGGGTATTTGTTTAACGCATACTATTATTTTCATTAAGATACGTTCCTCTCAGCGCATATATCCTTTTTTATTTTATTCGCCGGTGAATTTCGTCGGCCGTTTTTCAAAGAAAGCGTTGGTCCCTTCCTTGTGGTCGTGGGAAACTCCGGCAATGGACTGCGACAGGCTTTCCAGGTCGAGCATGGTACGGATGTCGGTTTCAAAGGAGCGGTTGATCAATTTTTTGCCGAGGGCAAAAGCAAGCGTCGGCCCCTGCGCGATTTTCGCGGCCAGTTTGTTGACTTCGCCCATCAGTTCTTCCAGCGGCACGACTTTGGTCACCAAACCGAGCTGCAACGCTTCGGCGGCATCGATCATGCGGAAGGAGAAAACGATTTCTTTGGCTTTCTGCCTGCCGACCAGGCGCGGCAGAAGATAGGTGCCGCCAACGTCCGGCGCCAGCCCTACGTTGCCGAAAATCTCCGAGAACTTGGCTTTGTCGGAGGCAATGGCGATATCGGCCGCCAAGGCGATATTCATGCCGGCGCCGGTAGCCACGCCGTTTACCGCCGCGATGACCGGTTTGGACAATTCGGTCAAAGCAATGACGGATTTGTTGACCAGTTCCATGTGCCGGTAAAAACCGGTCGCCCCGCCGTAGCCCTCTTTCATTTCGGCGACGTCGCCGCCCGCGCAGAAAGCCCGTCCTTCCCCGGTGAGGATCACGACTCTTACGTTAGGGTCAAGATCCACTTTGGGGAACAAATCAAGCAGTTCTTCAAACATAGGCGTGGACATGGCGTTCAATTCTTTGGGCCGGTTCATTTTGATGGTCGCGATCCCGTCTTTCAGTTCGCAACTAAGACATTTGTAATCCATACTAAATAACCTCCTCGTATTTTGCTATATTTCGGCCTGTGCCGTTTTGAACGTATTGCGCCGCCGGGCAGTTCCCTGTTCAATTTCGCAGGAGGTAATTGCCGGCGATAATCCTTTGTATATCGGAAGCCCCTTCGATATGCGGCCCAATCAGCGAATCCCTGAGGCAGCGCTCCACGTTGTACTCTTTCATGACGCCGTATGAACCCATAAGGTTCATCGCCAACACGCAGCACTCAACGCCGAGGTCGGAAATATAGCCTTTCAGCAAAGCCGATTGCGCTTGATACTTCTTCATGTCCGCGTGGGCATTGTTGGCGTCCTCGCTTGTTTTGTAAAGAAAATAGCGGGCGCTCTCCACTTTTGCCGCCAAATTCGCCGTTTTGAGCTGAATGGCCTGAAACTTCATGATCGATTGGCCTCTGTGCATTTTTTCTTTGACATATTTGACTGCGGCATCGTAAGCGCCGCCCATTACGCCGACAAAGGATGCGCTGAAGCCGAGTTTGCCAAAAGCAGTGGTGGCAAGCAGGATGTTGTAGCCATCGCCCGCTTTGCCAAGTATCTGGCTTTCGTCCACCGTTACGCCGTCAAGAAAGATGTCGTAAACGGCGCTGCCGGTCATGCCGATCTTTTCCCAGTGCGTCGATATGGAGTAGCCTTTGCAAAATTTGTCAAAAATAAAAGCCGTGCAGGTATCGGCGCCCTCGTCCCTGGCAAACAGCACGATCGGCCCTTCATACGCCGAGTTGGAAATAAAGCGCTTTGTGCCGCTTATTACGTATTGGCCGCCTTTCTTTTTGGCGACGGTTACTAATTGTTTGGGATCGGAACCTGTCCCCGGTTCCGTGAAAGCGAAAGACCCCCTGGTCTTGCCGGCAATCCCTTCCCGCAGATATTTTTGCTTTTGCGCTTCCGTTCCGAATAGATTGATAGCTTCCAAAGGCAAAACGTCGATCAAAAGCGCTTTGGCCGTACTGCCGGATACTTTGGCGATTTGCTCCACAACTAACGAGAAACTATCGTAGCCAACTTCCATGCCGCCGTATTTTTCCGAAAACGTCAGTCCCGTAAAACCCACTTCCGCCATTTTATCGTGTATTTCTTTGGGAAAATTGTCGGCTGATTCGAGCTCTTCAACCCGCCCGGCCAAATACTTTTCGGCAAAATCTTTTGCCTGTTTTTGCATGGCTTCCTGAACTTCGTTCAATTTGAAATCCATGTAAGCAACCTCCTTGAATTAATAAGCCGCTTTAAATTAGATAGCCGGGCAAAGGCTACGATAACCGTTAAATGCCCTCCATTGCCGGCAAATATTGATAGACGCGCCGCCTGATTTGAGCTGCATCTTCATCGCCCGCTTTCCTGGCGTTCTTTTGTTATTTAAAGCGGCTTTTTTGCTCCAAACCGCCAAGCCCCGGCATAAAACCGGCCAATATTCAATGGCGCCAAGTCCTTTGCCGAACGAAGCTACGTTTAGTCAATATTGTATTTGTTTAATTTTTTGTAAAGGGTGCGCCGCGAAACGCCAAGCATTTTCATCGCGTTTGTACGGTTGTTGTTGGCCAGTTTCAGGACTGACTTTAAGACTTCTTTTTCTGTTTCTTCCATGATGGTTTCCAGCGTTTTCCCGGCGCTGATTTTCAGCCGCGAGGATTTGTCCCATTTGTTCAGGGGGTCGGGCAGGTCGCGCGGGCAGATAACTTCGCCGCTGCAAAGTACAAACGCGCGTTCCAACACATTTTGCAATTCCCGGACGTTTCCCCGCCAAAAATAGCTCAATAAAATATTAACGGCATCCTTGGTGCAGGCAATGTTTTTGTTATGGGTCAGGTTAAGCCTTTTCAGGAAATAGTCGACCAACAGCAAGATGTCTTCTTTGCGTTCCCGCAGCGGCGGTATTTTTAAGCTGACCACCGCCAGCCGGTAATAAAGATCTTCGCGGAATTCTTCCTCTTTGACCATCTGGCAGATGTTTTTATTGGTAGCCGCGACGATCCGCACGTCAATTTTTTTTGTCCGCGCGCCGCCGACGCGTTCTATTTCTTTTTCCTGCAATACCCTTAGCAACTTTGTTTGCATGGACATACCCATGTCGCCTATTTCGTCCAGGAAGAGCGTCCCGCCGTCGGCCAATTCAAATTTCCCTTTTTTGCCGTCCGCTTTCGCGCCGGTAAAAGCGCCGCCGTCATAGCCAAATAGTTCGCTTTCCAGCAAAGGCTCGGGGATCGCGGCGCAATTTGTTTTGACGAGCGGCCCGTTGCGCCGATTGCTGCAATTGTGGATGGCCTCGGCGAAAAGTTCCTTGCCTACGCCGCTTTCGCCCGTCAGCAGCACGGTAATGTCGGAGCCGGCTATTTTGGCGGCGGTATATTTGGCCTCGTACATTTTGCGGCAATTGCCAATGATGTTTTGAAAGGGCGCCGGCAACGGATCCCTGCTTTGCGTATCTTCCGCGAAAATATCTTTGTAATATTCCGCGTTGCTGGTTAGGTTGCTGAATTCATTGATGTTTATGTAACTGACAATAAAACCGACGGTTTTGCCGCCGCCCGTCAGGGGGTACATATTCACAAGCGCGTCCATATTGAAGGATTTCAGGCGGCAGAGCCGCCCCTCGACGCGCTTTTGCTCTTTTAGGATTTTTGTGAACTGCTCCTCCCGAAACAGCGCCTCAAAAGGACACCCCATCGGCCGCTGCGCCTTCGGCGCGCCAATGTTCGCCGCTGCCGCGCGCGGTTTGTTTATATAAAGGATCCGCCCGGCGGCGTCGGTGATGATGATTGTCGGCTGAAGGGCGCCCAAGACGCTGAGCGGCAAAGATACTTCAGGGCTGCTTTCGGTTTTTTTGAATATTTCGCTTAATTTGGAATAATTGTTTGCGTCCATAATTTGGCTGCCTTTATTTTTTTTTGCCGTATGGCGGGCGGGACAAAAAATAGTGCGGCTGACGGGTTTCAGTTCAGGAATAAAAGCCGAGTTTTTTCGCCTGTTGAGCCAATTCGTCCCTAAATTCCGGATGCGCTATGCTGATCAGCAGTTTCGCCCTGTCTTTTACGGACTTGTATTTTAAATCCACCATGCCGTATTCGGTAACGACATAATTGACAAACGTCCTGGGAGTAGTAACTACGGATCCCAGAGGCAGGGTAGGCACTATTTTACTTTTGAGCGCGCCGCTTTTGTCTGTGAAAGAAGAGTTTAAGGCAATGACGCTCCGGCCGCCTTTGCTCCACTGCGACCCGGTTACGAATTCCATCTGCCCGCCTGTCGCCGAATATTGCGCAGGGCCTATGCTTTCGGCGTTTATCTGTCCTACGAGGTCAATTTCCATGCAATTGTTGACCGAAAGGACATTGTCGTTTTGGCAGATAACTCTCGGGTCGTTGACAAAATCAACGTTGAGCAGCAGATAGTCCGTATTTTTTTCGGCGTAGTCGCGCAGGCCATAATCGCCGACGAAGGCCGATATTACGGTTTTTCCCGGGTATACGCGTTTTTTGGTGTTATTGACGCAGCCGGCCTTGATAAGATCCAACAATCCGTTGGTCAATAGCTCCGTATGGATTCCCAAGTCTTTAAACCCGCCGCTCAGCATGTTTTTGGAGACAGTGTCGGCCAACCCGCCCAAGCCGATTTGCAGGCAATCGCCGTTTTTTACAAGCTCGGTAACATAATTGCCTATTTTGGTATCGACCGCGTTAGCGGGAGGGGTTTTGACTTCCGGCCACCAAGAGTCGTATTCGATCAGGTGATCGATCTCGGATATGTGAAGCAGGGTGTGATGTTTGCCTTCCGTGTAGCAAAACGGCAGGTTTTTGTTGATTTCCACAATCAAAATGTCCAAATCGTCATCAAGCAGGTTGCTGTCATAATGGTGGCACCAGATGCTGCGGGAAAGCCAGCCATCTTCGTTGGGCGGGCTGCAGGTCAGTACGGCGATGCGCGGGCGCCAAGCCTTGACGCCTTTTCCGCCCTGCCCCAATTGGGTGGGGACGAAGGAAATGTTCCCCTGCTTTTGCATGCTGCGTTCGCCGGCCAAAAAATGGCTGTAAAGGAAAATATTGTCCTTGAATTCGGGTTTTATGATTTCCGAGGCGTGAATGACGAAAATCGTGTAAATCTCCACAGTTAAGCCTTCGGCCCGGATCCTTTTGGCCAGCGCTTTCTCAAAACCCTGTGGGAAATTGGCCGCGCCGGGAAAATACAATCTGTCGCCTTTGTTGACAATCTTCGCGGCATCGTCGCAGGAGATAGTTTTTTGTTTTACTTGTTCGCGCCAGGGCAAGTCCGACAGGCGGCCTTTTCTTTTAGGCTTGATGTTTGTATAGTCTATTTTCATTCTGCTTTCTCCTGAAAAAATCAAATTTCTTTATTGATATCCTGAATTTAAAGCGTGCATTTGAGTTTTAAAAACAAACCTTGATTAGTGGCGCCATAAACAGTTGGCGTTAGGACGGCTGCGTAAACTAAAACCGCTTTACGGCGCCACTAATTTTTTAAAAGGCGCTAACAGGATTAAACGGCAAACGCCAAATATTTTATCTGAGCAGGCTGCCGCCGATGATGCCGCGCTGGATTTGGTTCGTGCCTTCGTAAATCTTGACTATCCGCACGTCCCGGTAGAGTTTTTCAATCGGATATTCGCGCATGTAGCCATAGCCGCCGTGGATCTGCAAGGCCAAGTCAACAGCCTCCCAGCCCGCTTCCGCGCCAACGGTCTTGGCTATGCAGGATTCGATGGTATGCGGCAAGCCTCTGTCATACAAGTCGCAGGCGTGATATATCATCTGGCGCGCCGTCTCGATTTTTATGGCCATGTCGGCGACCATTATCTGCACGGCGGGAATCGCCGCGATCGGCTTGCCAAACTGGATTCTTTGTTTTGCGTACTTGATCGCTTCCTCAAGGGCCCTTTGCGCTACGCCGACGCCGTGCGCGCCCACGGACGGCCTGGAGGCGTCAAGGGTTTTCATGATGATGCCGAACCCCTTGCCTTCCTCTCCTACTCGGTTGGCGGCCGGTATCCTGACGTTGTCGAAGATGACGTCGGCGGTGTTGGAGTTGCGTATGCCCATTTTGTCTTCTTCTTTGCCGATGGAAATGCCGGGCCGGCTTCTTTCAACGATGAAACAGGTGAGGCCTTTTATTCCTTTGGAACGGTCAATGGAGGCCATGACGAGATATTCGCCGGCGTTGCTGCCATTGGTGATGAAACATTTGCGGCCATTGATGATATAGTCGTTCCCGTCCTTGGTGGCGGTGGTCTTTGCGCCGGCGGCGTCAGAACCCGCTTCCGGTTCGGTAAGCGCAAACGCGGCGTATTTGGTTTCCAGCAGCAGCTCGGTCCACTGTTTCTTCTGTTCTTCCGTGCCGGCGATCAATATCGGCAATGTCGCGAGCGTACTGGCGCTGACGTAGTTGGCAAACCCCAAATCTCCCCGCGCCAACTCTTCCATGACTACGGTAAGGGCCAATTCGCTCATGCCGCCGCCGCCGTATTGTGTCGGAAGGCAAAGAACGGGCAGTCCCATGTCAAAAGCCATCATATCCAACTCTTTCGGATACTCGCCTCTTTTTTCGTAATCGGCGGCTTTGGGGATGACCTCCTTATTGACAAAATCCCTCACCATTTTTTGTAGAGCTACTACTTCTTCCGGTAACTGCATTTTTCAAATCCTCCCTTGTTTTTATTTATTATCCAAATTTTTGGATAATTGCGGGCGTGTTTGTGCGTCCGTTGCGGCAAGGCGCATGGGCAGGTTAATTTCGCGTAAAAAACCCGCAAATTATATTATGCAATTGTTGTGCCAATTTAAAAATTTTTCAGCGGCGCGATCGGAAACAATAAGTCAGGGAAAAACAGGATTTATGACGCTTGCGAATAAATAGTTGTAAACTTGGCGCAGTAGAAGCAAAACAAGATTGGCCTTTTGTAATATCCGCGCCGGCCAGCGGCAAAACGGGGAAAGGCTTGCGGCAAGCGGACATCGGAATTTCATGTATACCAAGCGGCCGAGTGTATACTTTTGCGTCCTGACAGGCAAAAATGGCTGACGTGCCGGAACGCGCTTTTTTGCTGACGGCCGAGTCCGTTTTTTCGGACTGTTTACTTTGGTAAACAAATACGGGAAAGATAGGCACTGAAAAGCCGGGTTGAGAAATAAATATTTTTTTGGCGCCAGGCGTCCGCGCCGGGTGCGACACAATTTCAATTGTGTCGCGTTGGCTTTTCTATTGTCCCCTTGTCAGGGGATTTTTTCTTTTGCTCCGTAAATTCCCCAAAAATTAATTTTTGGGGAAGGCTATTTAATCAGGTTTTTACCCGGGCAAAACTCAACTCAATTGAAATTGTGTCGCGTTGGCTTTGCCGTACGAGCCGCACTATGACCTGATTTGTTATGTTTATTATATTCGCCGCAAAGCTTGCAGTCAATATGCCATCCTGACTGTTTTTTGTGATGGCATATAGAAAAAGGATGTGTTTAGCAAAATGAGCAGGGCCGGCCGGGCCAGAAAAAGCGCGACATGCAAAAAACAGCCCCTTATTGGCTGAATAAGGGGCTGCGCCGCAATATCTCCTCGCCGCGCCGGGAATCGCTGCCGCGCTCCGCGGCAGCGGCCTTCTTTTGATCGATTGAAAAAGGGTCCATGATTTTGCCGGTAAAAAGTTTGGCGTTTAATTTGCCGCAAAAGTATCGTGGCAATTTAAACGCAGCGCGCCATGGTTTCAGCCGGAAGGCGGCACGTCGCGGCCGGGCCAACGAAGTTTTGTCAGGCGTTGTTTTTGGCGGCTTTTTTTTCCAGATGGTCAAGATATTTTCGCGCCCCCGGCGTGAAGGGGCCGTCAGGGCCATAGACGGCGGCGAAACAGTCCCTGGCTTCCTTGGCGTAGTGGACGGCTTTGTCCAGTTCGCCCCGGGCTTCGCAGCAGGCGGCGTAGTTGCCGGCGGCTATGGCGTAGTCCCGGGTTTTTTTGCTGTTGTGGCGAAGCAAGAGCTGCATTACCTTGTCATAGTATTCCGCCGCCTTGTCAAGATCGCCCATGGTATGCCAAAGCGATCCGATGCCGTTTAAAACGGCGCTGTAATGTTGGTCGTTGGCGCCTAATTTCTCCTCGTGCAGCTTTTTGGCGTCTTCCAAGTATTTTACGGCCTCGGGGTAGCGTTTCAGGGAACGCAGCGCACCGGCCACGTTGCCGTAAGCGGTGGCCAAAAGGGCGTGGTTCTCTGGCATCTCGGACACTATTTTCAGGGATTCTTCATAAAGATCCAATGCTTCCTGGGCTTGGCCGCCCTCATGGCGAAAGTGCCCCAAATAGTTAAGGGCGCTGGCGTAGAGGAAATGCCGCTCGCCCACCGACTCGCGGAAGATGCCGATAACCTGGTTGAGGATTTCTTCGGCTTTGTCCCGGTTGCCGGCCAGCCGGTAAAGCTCGGCCAGGTTGTTCAGGGCGGTGGCGTATTCCGCGCTGTTTTTCCCTTGCAGTTTTGCCAGGATTTCCGCGGCTTCCAGAAAAAGCTGCTCGCCTTCCTCGTAGCGGCTCTGGTTGCGGTAGAAAGCGCCAAACTCATTGGCCAGGGAAGCGTAGCCCGGACTGTCCCGGCCGTGCTCGTCCTTGTAAAATTCCAAGGTTTTTTTGAAAAATTCTTCCATATCGGCCGGTCCCAGCACTTGATACTGTCTGTCGATTTCCCGCAGGATTTCTTTGATTTCCATTATGCGCGCACCTCCGGTTTTATGTCCGCCCGGCGTCAGCGGGCGGCAAGTCTTTATATTAATAAGTATAGCAGGCAATAAAAATTTTTTCATTGAAAGTTCCCAATAAAGTTTGTTGTCGGGAATCATTTGTTTAATGATGCATTTTGCGCCGCGGGCTGCGATGATGTGGGCAACAGGCCGCATTTGACCATCGCCAGGCTTTCAGACGGCGGCATCGGGGCATTTTCAGCTTTTTTGCAGCAAAAATTCTATCGCTTCTTCGATCCAATCTAAGGGAGGGCGTTTTTTTGGCCGTTTAATTTTTACGCTGATCGGCGGCCCTTGTCTTAGGACGGCCGCGTAACGGGCAGATACGGCCATGGCCAGCAGGGTTTCGGGGTTTACGGATGCTTTTTCGGCAAAAATTATTTTCGTCTCCATGGCCTTCGTGTTTATGGATTTTACGCCCAATTTGCGGCAATGGCCGCGCAAAAGGGCAAGGCGCAGGAGGTTTTTCGCGGGCGGCGGCGGCTCGCCGAAACGGTCGGACATCTCGGCGAGCAGTTCCAGAAAGTCCGGGCGTTCGTTTATGTATTGCAAGCGCCGGTAGATGTCCAGTTTGTGCCCGGGATCGTCAATGTAGTCATCGGGGAGGTAGGCGTCCGCCGCCACGTCAAGGGACGGTTCGGCGGACGGTTCGGCCCGCGCCGGCGCTTGCGCCAGTTCGTTTATGCTTTCCTCCAGCAGGCGGCAGTAGGTTTCAAAACCGACGCTGATGATGTGCCCGTGTTGCTGCGGACCCAGTATGTTGCCCGCGCCGCGTATTTCAAGGTCGCGCATGGCAATGCGCAGACCGGCGCCCAAGTCGCTGAAGTCGCGTATCGCTTGCAGGCGTTTTTCCGCTATTTCGCTTAAGATCCTGTCCGGGGGATAAAAAAACCAGGCGTAGGCCAGCCGGCTGGAGCGGCCTACCCGGCCGCGCATTTGGTAAAGCTGCGACAGGCCGAAATTTTCCGCGCCGTGGACGATGATCGTATTGGCCAGCGGTATGTCCAGGCCGTTTTCGATGATGGATGTGCACAGGAGAACGTCGAAACCGCCTTGGTAAAATTCCAGCATGACTGTTTCCAGCAGGTCTTCCGGCATTTGCCCGTGCGCTATTTTTATTGATATGCCGGGGACGAGTTTTCTCAATGTTTCCGCAACGCGCTCAATATCCGCGACACGGTTGTATACGTAGTAGACGTAGCCGCCGCGCCGGACTTCGCGCAGTATGGCTTGGCGCACAAGTTCGTCGCTGTATTCGGCTACGTAGCTTTCCACCGGCAGGCGCTCTTCCGGCGCGGTTTCGATGATGCTCATGTCGCGCGCGCTGACCAGCCCCATGTGGAGGGTGCGCGGGATCGGCGTCGCCGACATGGACAGGACGTCGACGTTTTTGCTCCAGAGTTTGATTTTTTCTTTCTGCCCCACGCCGAAACGTTGTTCTTCGTCTATTACTAAAAGGCCGAGGTTTTTAAAATTTATGTCGTTTTGCAGCAGGCGATGGGTGCCGATGACGATGTCCACTTCGCCCCCGGCGGCGCCGGCCAATGCCGCGCGTTGTTCTTTGGGCGAGCGGAAGCGGCTTATCATTTCAATGTTGATGCCAAACGGGCGCATACGCTCGCTGAAGGTGAGCAGGTGCTGCTGGGCCAGCACGGTGGTCGGGACTAAAACGGCCACCTGCTTGCTGTCCATTACCGCTTTGAAGGCCGCCCGCAAGGCTACTTCCGTTTTCCCGTAGCCAACGTCGCCGCACAGGATGCGATCCATTGGGTAGGGCCGTTCCATGTCGCGTTTGATTTCTTCGATGGCGCGCAGTTGGTCCGGGGTTTCTTCGTAGGGAAAGGCTTCTTCAAATTCTTGCTGCCAGACGGTGTCGGGGGAAAAGGCATGGCCTGGCAGCAGTTTGCGTTCGGCTTGCAGGCGCAGGAGTTCCGCCGCCATTTCCGTTACGGCCGCCCGGGCGCGCCCGCGGACGCGGCCCCAGTCGGCTCCGCCCATGCGCGACAGGCGCGGCGGCTGCCCTTCCGCGCCGATGTATTTTTGCAGCGTTTGCACTTGGTCCACGGGGACATAGAGTTTGTCGTCGCCGGCGTAACGGATTAAAAGGTAGTCGCGGGTCGCGCCGCCGGCGGCAAGGGATTCGCTGCCCACATAGCGGCCGATGCCGTGTACGGAATGGACTACGTAATCGCCCGCTTTTATTTCGGAAAAATAGCGGATGGCCTGCCCCGGCGGTTTTTTTGTCAAGCGGCGCTGTTTCATCGCGCCAAAGATGTCCTGCTCGGTGATCAGCAGCCAGTTTTCGCCCACGAATTCCATGCCCGCGGCCAGTCCGCCGACTATGGCGAGGGCTTTGTTTTTTGGCCGGGGTTCGCCGTCCGGCCAAAGTGCGGACGGTATTTTCAGGCCGGATAGGGTCTTGATCATCCCGGCGGCCTTGTTGTCGCTGCTCATGCTGATGACGGGCTGTATGTTTTTGTCCAAGTATTTTTTCAGGTCTTCGGCCAGGAGGCCCCATTGCCGGTGATAGGGCGGGATGGCGCGTATATCGGCGCGGACGGGGCGGGCATGCGGAAACATTTGCAAAGGCAGGGCGGAGAGGCACAGAAAGTTTGGCAAGCCGCCAATTATGTCTGTGAGCTGCCGCCAGGAGAATGTCCGCGCGCAGGAGGGGGAATCGCCGAGCGGAGGGGCAAGCCTTTCTTTGAGCCTGGCCGGTTCGTCAATGACAAAAAGAGCCGAAGCCGGCAGGTAATCGAGCAGGCTGGCGGTCAAAGGGACGCCGTCCGGCCGGGCGAGGGCGGGTATTACGGTTTCTTTCAGCCCTTCCAGGGAACGCTGGGTTTCGGCGGAGAAGGAGCGGATGCTTTCTATTTCGCCGCCAAGCCATTCAATGCGCAGGGGCAGGGAGTGGGTGGGCGGGAAGATGTCGATTATGCCGCCGCGCACGGAAAATTGTCCCGGCGCGTCCACCAGGGAGGAGCGTTCGTAGCCGGCGGCAATAAAAGCGGCGGCGGCCTCGCCCATGCCGCAGGCGGCGCCGGCGGACAGGGCGAGGCCGCTGCCGAGAAGTTCCTGCGGCTGTTCCAGCGGCTGCGCAAGGGCTTCCGCAGTAACGATTACTATACGGCGCTGCCCGGCGCAGAGTTGGCGCAGGACAGACAGCCTGGCCGCAGTTATTTCCAGGCTTTTGTGGTTGGCCGCGATGTCTTGGCGGTCGGCCGGGTAGAATTCTTCAATGGCCGCGTCAGGCAAGAGCGCGTTCAGTCCGCGCCTCATTTCCCGCAATTCTTCGCGGCCGGGCGCGGCTATCAGCAACGGGCCCGAACGCGCCGCGAACAAAGCCGCCGCTAGGGCCGCTTTTTGCGCGCCGTCGATGCCGGAGGCTTTTGTTTGTTGTGTTGGGAGGGCGGCCAAAGTTTGGAAGATTTTGCTTGAGGCGATAAGTTGTAAAAGGTTATGCAAAAGTTTTTACCCGTTGCGAATATTTTTTGCGGTTTGCCGCGAGCAAAGAAGGGGTTGCGATTTTTATAGCGAATTGAACTTAAATGTTGATGAGCGGACAGGCGCGGCAAGAAAAATGGGAAAGAGGGGGCAAGAGATGGATTTCAAAGGATGCATAGAGAAACTGGCGGCCGCCGGCCGGCTGGCGCGCGTGCGCAGCGCCGTGGATTTGCGCTATGAGCTGGCGGGCGTGGCCAAACGGTTCGAGGGCGGCAAGGCCGTTGTTTTCGACAATCCGAAGGGCGGCAGGTTCCCGCTGGCGATCGGCATTTGGTGGAACCGTGAGAACTTGGCTTGCTTGTTTGGCGTTGAGGCGCCGAAACTGCCTTTTTTGTTTTCCGATGCGGTCAAAAGCCTCCATAGTTCGCCGGTGGGGCCGATTACGGTGAAAGACGCGCCCGCGCAAAAGGTGGCAATGGAAAATCCTGACTTGGCCGATTTATCTGTCCCGACTTTCGCCCTCAAAGACGGCGGGCCGTATTTTTCCAGTTGCGTGGTCATCGCCAGGGACCCTGACACCGGCGTGCGCAACGCTTCCGTGCACAGGCTGATGGTGGCCGGGAAAAGGCGGCTTGGGATATTGCTGGATGTCGGCCGGCATTTGCGCGATTATTATGAACGGGCCGAGGCGAAAGGCCGGCCGCTGGACATTACGATCAACAACGGCGTACATCCCGCCTATTATGTGGCGGCAATCACTCCCAGCGCGGCGGCGCCCATTGACAAGGACGAGCTGGCGGTAGCTTCCGCGTTGCTCGGCGAGCCGGCGCGCCTGTGCGAGGGCAAGGCCGTCGCGGCGGATGGGATTGCCGATGCCCAGCTTATCATCGAGGGGCAAATGCTGCCGGCTTTGCGCGAGCCGGAAGGCCCTTTCGGCGAGGTGACGGGTTATTATAGTTCCCGTGCCGATCGCTGGGTGGTGGATGTGAAAGCGATAACTCACGCCGAAAATCCGCTGCTGCATTCCCTGCTGCCCGGGGCGGAGGTTTGGAATTCGGTGGGGCTTACCGCCGAGGCCAGTATTTTTGAAACAGTTTCCAAACAGGTGAAAGGGCTGAAAGCCGTGTACTTGACGCACGGCGGCTGCGGTTTTTATCATGCGGTCATTCAGATTGACCCGCCGCTCAACGGCATGAGCAAAAACGCCATAATCGCCACTTTCGCCGCTTTCCCGCCGCTGCAGGCGGTAACCGCCGTGAACGGCGACGTTGACATCACGGACGCCGTGGACGTGGAGCGCGCGCTGATCACCCGCTGCGATCCCGCCGCCGACATTGTCGTTGTGCCGGGCATGCTGGGGCATGAGCTTAACCCGGCCATTGACAATGGGTTGGGCGCAAAGGTGGGTTTTGACTGCACTTATCCCGTGCCCCGGGAGAGCAAGTTTGAAAAGATAAAATTCATGGACGTGAAGTTGGAGGACTACGATATAGGGAACATCCGATAATCGCTTGCGAGCCGCGCAAGCGCCGGATTTGCCCCGGAAGGCAAAAAATCCGGCGCAGCGCCGCAATGGATTGTTGGCGGCCGCCTATAGTTCAACAAGCCGCCGGCAGCAGCGCGCGCCTTTCGCTCGCGTTTGTCGCTTCGGCGCTTTCTTTGGCCGAAAGGCCGTTTTTCGGCTCTGCTTTCATGGCGGACAGCAGGCTGCCGCCGCTTTAGCTTTTGCCGTTTCTTTATAAGGCTGCGAAAAAGGAGCAACATTCCAATAGGAAGGAAAAGGCGAGCATGGGCAAAGCCGGCCACAAAGGGCCGGGAGAAGCGGCGGCGAGGACATTTTCTCCGCAGCTTCCGTGACGGCGAAGCAGCCGCCAAGCAAAAACAGCGCTGCCGGTACCATGAAAGCGCAAAAATATTGTTCCCGCCCATAGCCAAACGGATGCAGGTTGTCGGCGGGTTTTTTGACTGCTTTTGGCCAAGCGGCAGGAGCAGTTGGTTGTCGGCGGCGGCACAAGAAGGGATTGCTTCCGCCGCCGCGCTATTTTTAACAGCCGCTGTCCGTAAGTGTTTCCGCCAATTTCAGGACATGGCGCTCTTCGCTTTGCAGAAGGAGATCCAAGTCGGGAAAATCCAGCTTTTTCGCATAGCGCAGCCGGAAAAGCAACAATTCGTGGGTAACCTCAAAGTAATCTTCAAGTTCTTCTACGGTGCACAGGCGTTCGGCGTGAACGGCATGCAGCAGGTTGCTGTCGGGCATGAGGTAAAAGCAGGACCATTTTAGCGCCCGAAGTTCGGTTTTTATGTGGTTGAGTTTCCAGAAGCGGCAGTTGGCCGCTTTGTAAAAACTGGTGCCGACCGAAGTGAAATGATGCCCGAGTTCTTCGGACAATATACATTTATGCAGGCGCGGATAGTTCTTTAGTTCCGTGTGCAAGATGATTTGCCTGTTCACGCCGTCGCTGTCGTAAAGGCCGAGAGTTTTGAAGCGCTTGGCGATATTGTCATATGCTATAATTATTTGTTCCCGCTCGGCAAGGTTAAGTAGAGATTGCATGGCCGCCTCGTGTCAAAAAGGTTACAAAAGAAGGTTCGGCGGCGGGTTATGTGCCGCGCTTTTTTCTGGCGGTTTTCTCCCGCATGAATTTCAAGTATTCGGTCAGTTCTTCTTCTTCTTCAGAGGTGAGTTCGCCCCGGGGATTGATCATGTGCGCGGCGATGGTGGCAATCGGGGCGCGCACGCTGGTGCGGTCAAGCAGAAAGTCAATGGAGACGCCGAAGTGTTCGGCAACCATGACTAACGCCGCGTGGTCAGGCTCGGCCCGGCCCGTTTCCCAATCGCTTATGGTTTGCTGTTCGGTTTTCAGGGCGATGGCCAGATCTTTTTGCGTCAGGCTTTTTTCCGCGCGCAGCCCGGCCAGTTTTTTGCCAAAAGCGCCGCCTTGCGCCGGCTGCCGGCCGCCCTCCCAGCCCATGAGCCAAGCGGGGCTGGTGCGCAGGGCTTTGGCCAACAGTTCTATCTTGTCAAGCTTCATGTTGTCGATTTCGCCCGTTTCCCATTTGCGGACCGTGCTTTTTCCTACGCCGGCCACTTGCGCCACTTCTTCCAACGTCAAATCCAGTTGTTTTCTTCTGCTGTATATCCGATGTTTAATGTCCATATTTTTCCCCTGAATACTGATGCAACTTACCTGCCATTATGTATTATAGTATGTTTGTTGCTTTTAGGCAACATAAATTTGCAAAAAATAAAAAAAGTGTCGCAAAGGAGTTGACAGGTTGCAGGTTTTTTGTTATGATTTAAGTGTCGTAAAGGACACAAAAGGAGGGGACATGCTTTGGACGGGGATTTTTTGCGCAAGTTTATGGCATCTAAAGGTTACGGCATGACAAAGTTGGCGCGGGCCTGCAAAATCAGCAGAAGCGCTTTGTACCGCAAGGTCGGCGGCAAAACATCTTTTACGGTCAGGGAGGCCGGCATGTTGGCGCGGGTGCTGGCTATGTCGGCTGAAGAGGTGGCGAGGATTTTTTTTGCCCGTTAAGTGTCGCAAAGGATACAAAAAGGTTTCCGCCGGCCATCCGGCGGAAAGAAAAATTTTTGATTGGGGGCGTTTAGTTATGGATAGGCAATGTAGTGGCACAAGCAGGCAATATTGGCGTGATTTTTTGCAAGGGCCGCTTTGCCGCTGCGTTATTTGTGAAAAGGATATCTATGACGGGGACCGAGTGCTGCGGGACAACCGTTTCCGGGCAGCGCGGGCGTACATTTGCATGGATTGTTATGAAACGCTGAAAAACGAGGGGGACGAGGTAGCGCTGTTTTTGGGCGCGACTTTTGAAGAGGCTTTTTAAGCGGCGCGGCGCGCGGGAACAAAGCAAAAGGGAGGGAAACAGGTTGAAAGCCAAGGATTATTTGCGTCAGCTTGACCGAATACATAAGTTGATAAAAGCCAAGGAAGAGAAGATAAGGGAATTGCGGGCGCGCGCGGTTTACCGGCCGAACCGCATAAGTTATGAGGGGCGGGGAAACTCGCCCGGCGACAGGGTGAGCGAAATGGTGGCAAGCATCTGTTCTGTCGAGGATTTATTGGTTTTGGACAAACTGCGGCTGAGCAAGATGGAAAAGTTGACGTTGGATAAGCTGCGGGCGCTTGCCGACGAGGGCGACCGCCAGTTGCTGGAGCTGCGTTATGTCAATCGCAAACATTGGGATGAAATCGCCGACATTATGGGTTATTCGTCAATCCATGTTCGCGGCAGCCTGCACAATCGCGCGCTGCGGGCTTTTGAAAAAGCGGCGGAAGCTACGGTGGAAATATGGCCGCTGACCTTGGCATGACAGGCGCAGCATTTGCAAGGGGATGCCCCGGGAGCGGCGCCAACTTTTCTTGCTTGGACAAAGTCCCGTTCAATACAAATGATACATTGGCCTGTGCTATAATATAAACTGTGCATGAGAGCGTTCGCCGCAAGGCGGGCGCTCTTGCCGTTTGCGCGGCGTACGCGCGGCACGGGAACGAAGCGAAAGGAAGGAGGGGGATAGGTTGGCTGATTGTTTGGCGGGGATGCCGCAACGCGCCCATAACGGCGCAGATGGCCTTATTGCCGGCGAAGACGGTGTTTTGATGGTTGTAACAGAAATTTTGCGCAATGAGGACGCCAATATCCGGGACAGGTTAAAAGCGGCGGAACTTTTAGGCAAACATTTGGGCCTTTTTGCGGACAAGCCGGATTTGTCCGGTGCGGAAGCCTTTGCCGATGAACTGATGAAAGCGCGCGAGAGGATAAAAGATGCAAAATGAGGATTTGCGCGCCTTGATCCGTGATTTGGGAGCGATGGCGCACGATCCTTTAAAGTTCGTGCATTATGCTTTCCCTTGGGGCGAGGGGCCGCTGGCAGGCTTTGACGGGCCGGACGGGTGGCAAAGGGATGTTTTGCGTTCAGTCCGGGACAAGCTTTTGACGCCTTTTGAGGCGGTGCGCGAGGCAGTGGCGTCCGGGCACGGCATTGGCAAGTCCGCCTTGGTTTCCTGGCTTATCCTTTGGGCGCTTTCTACGCACGAGGAGACTAAAGGGGTAGTTACGGCCAACACGGAAACGCAGCTTAAAACAAAGACCTGGTCGGAACTGGCGAAATGGCACCGGCTGTTCATTGGCCGCAGACTTTTTGCTTTCACCGCGACGGCGCTGTTTTCTTCCCAGCCGGGATACGACAAGACTTGGCGGGTGGACATGGTGGCGTGGTCGGAGCGCAACACGGAGGCTTTCGCCGGACTGCATAACAAAGGGAAGCGGATTCTGGTCGTGTTCGACGAGGCTTCCGCCATCCCTGACGTTATCTGGGATGTTACGGAGGGGGCGCTGACGGACGAGGGCACACAGATATTTTTCTTTGCTTTCGGCAACCCGACGCGCGGACAGGGGCGCTTTTTCGATTGTTTCCATCGGTTGCGGCATCGCTGGACGACCCGCCAGATTGACAGCCGCAAGGTGGGCATGACCAACAAGAAGCAGCTTAAGCAATGGGTCGAGGATTACGGCGAGGACAGCGATTTTGTGAAGGTGCGCGTCCGGGGGGTGTTCCCGAGCGCCGGGGAAAACCAGTTTATTTCCACGGAGATTGTTGACAGGGCGCAAAAGGTGTCACTGCGCGAGGGACAGATAAAATTTGCCCCGGTGGTCATCGGGGTGGATCCGTCTTGGACGGGGGCGGACGAATTTGTAATTTTCCTCCGGCAGGGGCTTTTTTGCGAACTTCTGGCGCGGTTTGCGAAAAACGACGACGACTCCCGCATGGCCGGGATAATCGCGCGTTTCGAGGACGAGCGCAAGGCGGCGGCGGTCAACGTCGACGCGGGGTTCGGGACGGGGGTGTATTCGGCGGGCAAGGGGATGGGACGCCGGTGGACGCTGGTCAATTTCGCCGGCAAGCCTTTTGACGATTGTTATGCCAACCGCCGCGCCGAGATGTGGGGCGAGATGAAGCGGTGGCTGCTCGACGGAGGGGCGCTGCCGGCAGATGATCAGGTGTTGCGAGATGAGCTTGTCGGCCCGGAGGCGTTCATCAACCATTCGGGCAAGTTGCAGCTTGAGTCCAAGGATGACATGAAAAAACGCGGCCTGGCGTCGCCCAACCGGGCGGACGCGCTGGCCTTGACTTTCGCCGCGCCGGTGAGGCCGGGCGGGGCAAGGGCTCGGGGTGCCGATTACAGCGCTTTAAAGGGTATGTGAGAGGAGGATGTTTCGGGATGAGGTTACAAAAGGTTTTGAGGTTGGCGCGGCTGGCTTTTCTGCTGCTGGTTTACGCGGGGCTGGCCAAGGGCAAGGGGGGCGGCGAAAGTTACACGCCGCCCGCGCCCGCGCCGGCGGTGGCGCAGAACGTTTCCACGGATTCGGATCCGGAGTCGGAGGTCGCCAAGCTCGCGTCGAACGCGAAGAAGCGGGGCTGGTGGTGGACGCAGACGCAGGAGCGCCGCGCCAATTCGGGGCAGACGCTGGGAACGGGTATTTGAGCGATGGCGGGAAAAGAACATGTGCGTTGCACGGGCGTGTCGGCGCTCGGCGGGGGCGGCGGCGCGGATTTCAAGCGGGCGCCTGCGCGTCCGGGCGTTTTCGAGCGGGTGGCGCAGAGGTTCCATTGGCTGTTCGGCAACCCGGCTTACCAAAACTGCCGGACGGAGTGGCTGCGCATCCGCGACAAGCAGCTGCCTTTCGCCGGGGAGTTCGTCGACCATGACGAGGGGCGGCAGGGAACCAAGCGCGACCGGGAGGCGCTGGACGGGGAGGCGTGGCGCGCCTGCCTGGTCTTTGCCGGCGGCATGGCGTCGAACGCGACGCCGCAGAGCATCGAGTGGTTCCGCCTGGCGTTCGCCGACGCCGATTTGGAAAGCGACTGGGCGGCGCGCGCCAACTTGGACGCGCGGATGGGCATCCTGAACAAGGCGCTGAACGGGAGCAATTTTTATAACGCCGCGCACGGGGCGTTCATGGATTTGCCTTTCGGGCAGGCGCCGGTGGGGATGTTCGAGGACGCGTTCCGGGGGGTGCGTTTCGAGAACTACCCGGTGGGCTGCTACGCCTACGAGGTGGACCACACGGGGCTGCCCAATTGTTTCGCGGTGCGCCGCCGCATGACGGGCTACCAGCTTTGCCAGCGCTTCGGCATGGATTCTTTGCCCGAGAACGCGCAAAACGTCGTGAAAAGCGGCGGCGGCCTCAGGCAGTCCTGGGACGTGTGCTGGCTGGTGGAGAAGAACGCGGACTACGATCTTAATAAATTGGGCAGCGGCTTTCAGGAGTGGGCGTCCTATTATTGGCTGGACAAGTCCGGCAATGAGTTCGTCCGGGTGTCGGGCTTTCGGGATTTCCCGGTGGCGATCGCGCGCTACCAGGTGATAGGCCAGCAGGCTTACGGCTTGGGGCCGGGCTGGTACGCGGATTCGGACGCCCGCATGCTCTACAAGATAATCGACGACGCGTTCAAGAACGCGGAGCTTTTCGTGAAGCCCCCCCTGCAGGTGCCGGCGGGCATGGAGGTGGACTTTGAGCCGGGCAGGGTGTCGACGCAGTCCGCGCCGGGCATGAAGGCGGAGACGCTGTTTTCCTTGGCGCCGGTGTTCAGGGAGCTTTTCGAGATCGGCGAGGGGGTCAGGGACAAAATAAATCGGGCCTACAATGTGAATCTTTTCACGATGCTGGATCAGGAGGCGTTGCGCTCCGGGCAGCGGACGGCGTACGAACTGAGCCTGCGCAACCAGGAGCGGCTGCAGCAGCTGGGGCCGGTGGCGGAGCGGCTGAACACGGAGTTTTTGGGCGCGGTCATTGAAAGGGCCTACGCCATTTTGGAGCGGCACGGGGCTTTCCCGCCCTTTGAGCTTGACGGGGCGTATCAGGATTCGGAAATCGCCATCGAGTACACCAGCCCTCTGGCGCAGGCGCAGAAGATGTCGGGAATTGACAATATGAACCTCTTGCTTTCCATGGTGGCCAACATGGCGCAGTTCATGCCGGAGACGTTCCGTCTCTTGGACGCGGAGGCGTTCGTGCGGGCGTTCGCGGAAAAGACGGGGGTGGAGACGAAGCTCTTGAAGTCCCCGGACGCTTACCGGGCGGAGCTTGAGGCGCTGGCCAAACAGGCCGAGGCGCAGGCGGCCGCCGAGCGGGAGGCCAAGGCCGCCCCGGCGGTGGAGAGCTACACCAACGCGGCGAGGAACGTCATGGAACTGGGGCAGGGCGGCAACCCGGCGCTCGCCAACCTCATGTCCGCGATTGGGGGCGGCGGGGGATGAGCGAGATAGACAACCGCCGCCTGGCCATGTCGGATGCCGGCGTTGCCCGGTACGAAGCGAAAATGCGGGAAAAAGATTTGGAGGCGTTCGCCTTTGTCTTGGAGGACAGGCGGGGGCGCTGGCTCGTTGCCCGCTTCGCCCAGGAGAATTTCCGGGACAGGACGACTTTCAGGGCGGACGCCGAGGCGGGGTTTCGCGAGGGCAAGCGCGCCGCCGCGCTGGTGCTGTTTCAGCGGATGCGCGCGGCGAAGGAGCGCTTCGGGCAGCTTTTGCTGCTCGCCGAGGCCGAGCTTTGGGCGGCGGCAGAAGAAGCTATAAGACAAGCACAGAAGGAGGATGAGGACAGTGGCAGAGGATAACGCGGCAATTCAGTGGCAGGGGGCGCAGGGCGCTGTCGGCGACCCGGGCGCGCCGGGTACGCAGGGGGTTCCGGCGGCGGCGGCCATATCGGCGGCAGCGCAGCCGGCGGAGCCGGCGGCCGGGCAGCCGGCGGCCGGGCAGCCGCCCGCAGGGGAAAAGCCGGCGGACAAGCCGGTGGATTTCAACCTGGCGCAGGCCTTCGCCGAGGCGCGGGTGGCTTTCGACCCGGCGGTGGCAAAGGAGTACGAGAAGGTGCTTGCCGAAGCCGGGGTCAAGGACAACCAGGTGGCCAACAAGCTGGCCGGGTATGTTTTGGCGCAGGAGGGCAAGGCTTTGGGCGCCCTTTACGAGGAGGCGGTGAAGGAGTACGGCGGCACGCCCCAAGAGCCGGGGGAGAAGTTCAAGGAGGCGCAGGCCAAGGCCGGGCGGGCGATGGAGGCCTTGGAGAAGAAAGTGCCGGGGCTCAGGGAGGCTCTGTCCAAAAGCCCGCTCGACTACGACGTCCGGGTGCTGAAAGCTTTGGCGGCGGTCGGGGAGGTGGTGGGCGAGGACGGCAATTTCATGGGCGGCGGAGGCTCGTCCGGCGCGGGGGTTACGGCCCGCGATTATTTTCCGAACAGCAAGTATTGATTTTTAAGGAGGGTTCTTAAATGCCGGAGTTTTTGAAAGGCACGATTACGGACATAGGCATCGCGCAGAATGTGGACAAGCTGCACAGGGACATCATCGAGTTCCAGAAGCAGACCAACCCGATTTTGGAGGAGATGGTTCTCCAGCAGTGCAACAGCGGGACGGTGCACAAGGCGGCGCTAAGGACGGCGCTGCCGGCGGTGGCCTGGCGGATGCTCAACAAGGGGATTAAACCCGGCAAGTCCGGCAAGCGGCAGGAGACTTTCACCTGCGGGCAGATGATGGCGATGGCGCAGATAGACGAGGACGAGGTTGTCTTGAACGGCGGCGACGAGTACCGCCTGGCGGAAAACCGCGCTTTCCAGATCCAGATGAACAACACCATGGCCAGGACGCTTTTTTACGGGGACGAGAAGGTAAACCCCGCCGGCTTCACGGGACTGGGCGCGTATTATTACAGCCTGGTCAAGGCCAACTGCGAGGCGGCCGATTATGTGTTCGACGCCGGCGGCACGGGGAGTTCCCTGACTTCTTTGTGGTTCGTGGTGTGGGACGCGGCGACCATCCACGGCATTTTCCCGCAAAATACCAAGGCGGGTTTTGAGTACCGCGACAACGGGCGGGTCAAGGCGTACGACGACGCGGGCGCGGAGTATTACGTGCTGGAGGCGCAGTACAAGTGGTACTTGGGGCTGGCGGTCAAGGACTACCGCTACGCCTCCCGGGTGGCCAACATCGACGTGACGGCCGCCAACGCGGGGTTCTTGGATTTGTTGATTGCGGCCTACAACCGGCTGGAGAACGTCAGTCTCGGCAAGGCGGCGATTTATTGCAACCGCTCGGTCAAGACGCTCCTCGATAAGCTCGCGCAAAGCAAGGCGAACGTCAACCTGTCGGTGGAGACGTACGCCGGAAAGCCCACCACGCAGTTCTGGGGGATTCCCGTCCGGGTGTGCGACGGCATTTTGAACGCGGAGTCGCAGGTAGTTTAAAGGCAAGGCGGGGCGGTTCTTTGCCGCCCCTAATTTTAGGCGGGGGGATGTTGAAAGATGATTATTGAGGGCGCGCAGGTTACGGCGCAGAATTTGGCGATTTCGGCGGCGTCCACCAACACTACGCCGGTGGACTTGGGACTCAACGGGGACTATTACGACGCGCAGCCCTGGCTGTTCGTCAACTTGACGGCCGGGTTCACCGCCGGCGCGATTGCGAGCGTGAAGGTGCAGACGGCGGATGCGGAGGCTTTTGCCGCGGCGGTGGACGTCATGACGGTTACGGTGCCGACGACCATAGCGCAGACGGCGCCGGCCAAGCTTATCGTTATGAAGCTGCCGCGCGGGATGAAACGGTGGATGCGCCTGGTTGTCGCGGCGTCCGGCACGCCGGCGGGGGGCGCGGTGTTCGCCGGGCTGTCGACGGGGGCGCCGACTTAAATGGCAAGGCATAGGTGCATACGCGATTGTTATTGGAACCGCCGGCTTTACGAGGCGGGCGAGACGGTGGAGCTGGCGCAGGGCGCGCCGGATCATTTTGTTTTGCTGGACAAGCCGGCCAAGGCGCCGGCCAAGGAGCCAGGCAAGGAGCCGGCCAAGGAGCCAGGCAAGGAGCCGGCCAAGGAGCCGGCCAAGGAGCCAGGCAAGGAGCCGGCCAAGGAGCCGGCCAAAGCGCCAGGCAAGGAGCCGGCTAAAGAGCCGGCCAAGGCGCCGGCCAAACCGACGCCGGGCAAAAAATGACAAGGGGGAAAGGGGCGCGTTGAGCGCCCCTTAGCTATCAATGGACGCTATCGGCATTTGCAACATGGCCTTGAGCCAAATAAAGGCGCGCGGGATTTTGTCCTTCGACGACAACACGGAGGAGGCCTACCAGTGCCGGCGGATGTACGACTTTTGCCGCGAGGCGCTCCTTCGCCAATGCCCCTGGGCTTTCGCGCGCCGGATCGCGCCTTTGGCCCTGACTAATCACACAAGCCCTCTGTGGGGCTTTTTGTACGCGTATCCCGCCGACTGCGTTTTTGTCCGGCGGGTCTTCGGCGGCAAGGGGCCGGCGGCAGTTTTTGAAAGCCGGCAGGAAGGTTCTATGGGCAGGGGCTGGGACGTTTTCAGCGTGTCGGAGGCCGAGAAGGTGATCGCGGCCAACATCCCCGCCGCGCATCTTGACTACACGCACGACGTGAAGGACGCCGGGCTTTTCCCGCCGGACTTCGTTGCCGCCCTCTACTACTATCTGGCGGCGGAGCTGTCCATGTCGCTGGCCGCCGACGCGAATTTGAAACAGCTTAATTTTCAGCTCATGCAAAGCGCCTTGCGCGAGGGCATGAAGCAGAACGGCAACGAGAGCAAGGGGTGGCTGGAAAGGCGCAGCGCCGTTTTGGAGGCGAGATTGTGACGGTCAACGTTTTGCAGTGTTCGTTCACGGGCGGCGAGGTGGCGGAGGACGTGGCCGCCCGCGTGGATTTGGAGAAGTATCAGGAATCGCTTTTACGTGCGAAGAATGTTTTTATCCGCCCTTACGGCGGGGTATATAAAAGGCCGGGGACGGCGTTCGTCAAGGCTTTCCCGCCCGGTACCGGCGCGGTCAGGCTGCACCGGTTTTCTGCGGGCGGGGGAAAGAACTTTCTTTTGGTCTTTACGCAGGGCCTTATCGAGGTTTATCTTGACGATGTTTTGGCGGCGGCGCTTGACTCACCTTTCGGGGACGCGGACCTGCCGCGCCTTGATTTCGCCCAGAGCGCCAACACGCTTTTCATCGCGTCCGGGCGGCTTTCGGTCAAGCAGCTTTTCTACGACGGCGCGGGCGGTTTTTCGCTTTCGGATTTCCCGGTGGCCGTCCCGCCTTTCGACGAGGCGAGGACGGACATTGCGCTTACCGTTTCCGCCGCGGTCGGCACGTTCAACATCACCGCTTCCGCCGCGCTGTTCGACGCCGGCTGGATGGGCGATTTCTTGAAGGTCTACCAGGCGGCGCCGGCCAAGACGGTGGACGTGGGAACGACTTCTGACGTCCTGTGCGGGGCGGGCTGGAGCTTCGTGACGCGCGGCAACTGGACGGGGACGATAACGATTGAGCGCAGGGACACGGAGGAAGGGCAGGCGGCCGGGGCGTGGTACAAGTTCAAGGAGTACAAGAGCGTTTATTCGACGGACCAGGCGAAGAACGGCGGGATGAACTACACGGATTCGGGCGCGGCGACGAACGAGCCGTTTTTCCTGCGCCTCAAGACGAGCGCGGATTTTGCGCTGACCTCGGACGGCACGGCCGGGACTTTGACATCCAACAGCTACGTGGCGCAGGGGGTGGCGAAGATAACCGCCGTAAACAGCGCGACGCAGGCGCAGGGCAAGGCGGTGAGGCCCCTGGGGCAGGCCGGCGCGGCCAAGTCTTTCGCGCGCGGGCTGTGGAATTTCGGGAACGGCTATCCGAAAAACGTGTGCTTCTTTCAGGACAGGCTCTGTTTCGGCGGCAGCGACCGGCGGCCCAACGGGCTGTGGATGTCGAGGACGTCCGACTATACCAATTTCGACGTTACGGAGGCGGCCGGCAAGCTCACCGACGACAGCGCGATAAACACCAACATTGTCGCCCGTGAGTTTGTGGACATAAAGGCCTTGGTGAACGTTTCGGATCTGCTCATTTTCACTTCCGGCGATATTTGGCTGGTTTCCGGCGCGTCCGTGGCCAAGCCGTCGGAGCTCAACATCAGGGCGCAGTCGGGTTTCGGGGCGTCCGACATCCCGCCCCTGGTCGTGGGCCCTCGGGTGATTTACGCGCAGGCGGGCAACACTAAGATAAGGGACGCGGGGTATACTTTTGAGAGCGACGGCTACTCGACGGACGAGCTGACGGTTTTCATCCCGCATTTGGCGGGGGAGTTTCTCCCGATAGTTGACCTGCAGCAGACGCGCGAGCCGGAGCAGAAGGTTTTCGCGCTGCGCGGCGACGGGGCGCTGCTTTGCTTGACGTATCTTCGGGAACAGAAGGTTTTCGCCTGGTCGACGATCGAGACGCAAGGCAAGTTCATGGCCATCGGGTCGGTGCGCTCGGAAAGGCGGGACGTCCTTTACGCGGCGGTGGAACGGGACGCCCCGGGCGGCGGCAAGGCCCTTTATTTGGAGCGGTTCACGGCGCCGGCCGCCGGCGGCAATCTTGCGGATTACTGCCTGGTCGACTGCGCCCAGTTCGTGGAGGGCGAAGGCGTTTCCACGGTTGCCGGCCTTGGGCGTTTCGCCGGGCAAAAGGTGCAGGTTATAGGGGACAGCCACCTTTTCGACGAAGCGGGCTATCTGGTGGCGGACGACGGGGCGCTGGCGCTTCCCTACGCCTGCGACAGGCTGGCGGTCGGCCTCCCTTACGAGCTGGAAATAGCTTTGCCTGACCTTCACGCGAGCCTCCCCAACACGGGCAGCTCCATGGGCCACCGTCGGGTGGTGGACAAGGCGCTGCTCCGTTTGGAGAGTTCTTTCGGCGGGGTGGTGTTTACGGACGCGGGCGTTTCCGGCAGAGATATTTTCACGCTGCGCGACGTGGGGAGGAACGTTCTGTGGCCGGATTTGAAGGCGGAGCTTTTTACCGGGGTAATGCCGGTTACGCTTTCGCAGGATACCAACTACCACGGGCGGGTTGTGATAAGGCAGGGGGCGGCGCTGCCTTTCAAGCTCTCGGCCGTGGGGCGCGAGGTGAAGTTTACGTGATTGAGCTAACCAGCTCCCCGACCCGCGCGGAGCTTGAGTATATAGTGGAAAACTTGCCGGACAATACTTTGAGGGAGCTCGGCGGGCAGGACGCGGCGAAAATGGCGGCGGAATATGTGGCGGAGGCGGAAGCGGCCTACGTCGTTTATTTCGATGGGCTGCCGGCGGTGCTCATGGGGGTCACGGACAAGCACTTTGTTTTCGTGGTGGCGACCAAGGCGGCGCAAAAGCGGAAAAAGGATTTTATGCTGGCGACAAGGGAGATGCTGGCGCGGACGCTTGACCCCGGGCGGCACTCCTATGTGTGGGCGCTCATCCCAAAGTGGTACAAGGAAACGGTGCGCTGGTGCCGCTGGCTGGGGGCGCGCTTCGGGGAGCGGGTGACCGACCCGGCGATGGGCGAGTGTTTTGTGATAACTTTTACTTTGGCGGACGTGGTTCTGGGAAGGGGGAGGAGACATGGGGATAGGGCTGGCGATAGTGGGGGCGCTGTTTCAGACCTACAGCACGATAGCTGGGGCGAGGGCCGAGGCGGACGCCTATAACGCCCAGGCGCGGCGGGCGGACTACGAGGCGGCCACGGCGCGTATGCAGTCCGGCCAACTCAACGTAAAGCGCGGGGAGGAGGCGAAGGCATCGAGCTTTCGCCAGCAGGATTTGGCAAGCCGGGCGCGGTACGTGGCGGGGCAGAACACGGCGGCCTTGGGCGGCGCGGGGCTTGACGCGTCAACCGGCCTCGGGTTCGACGCCGGGGTCGCCAATTGGTCACAGTGGCTCAACGACAGCAACAAGGAGCTTATGAACCTTTACGCGTCCGACCGCAACGTGAGGCAGGACCAGAACAATTTGCAGGCCGAGGCGCTGGGGCTCGGCCAGCAGGCCAGCATGTACAGGAAACAGGCGAAAAGCGCCAAGCGCGCCGGGATGTGGAGCGCCCTCGGCGGCCTCGCCCTCAACTTCGCCACGATGAAGGCGGGCGGCCTGTTCGACAAGGCGGGCAAGGCGAACACAAACGCGATGACGACTGCATTCAACCCCGCGACCGGCAGCTATGAGTTTGCCGGGTACAAGGCCGTCAACATGCCGGCCAGGGTGAAATGACGTTGACAAAGGCGGGCGGCGGGGGTATGCTAAAGGCAAGGGAAGGGCGCGCTAACGCCCTTCCCCGACATATGCCGCCGGAAACGGCTGGCTCAGAATAAGGGTTACACGGAGTAACCGCCGACCTTAGCCGGGGCGGTTACTTGCCGTTTATGATGAGAACCACGAGGGTTGCCAATGCAATAGCGAGTGACAACGCTTCATAGACTTTCACAAACACCACCTCTTTTCTCGACCCTAAGTTGAGAATGAGCGTGGCCAACCGTTCTGTCCATGGATGGACAAATGCCGCGCCGCCATGGAAGGCGGGGAGCGGCCCCCTGATGTCTGCAATAATATTATATCGTTTAATCAGCCGCTTATCAACCGAACACTTCGCCATCCATGGCGCGTTCGGCACTTGCTCGTCCATGAGCTTCGATGGTAAGCGGCTTTCTCATGCCCAAAAACAGGAGGGAGCAAACATGCCGAAGGTCAGTTTGGAATCCAATGCGCCGGCCATTGAGTACCGGCCGCCCAACATGGCATTGGCCAAAGGCGCGCCGGAAGGTTTCGCCGTGGAAGCGCAGGGCCACAAGCAGGCGGCCTCGGAGTGGGGGGACATGGCGCGGCTCGGGGCGAAGGCGTTCCAGGCCGGGCTTGCGATGGAAAGGGAACGGGAAAGCCAGCGGGCAATTGAGGCCGACAATGCGTATATTTTGCGCATGGACAAGGTGCGGCGGGAGATATTCGATACCATGAAGGGCTCCAAGTCCGAGGGCGCGCTGGCGGTTTACGAGACCAAGGAACGGGAGGCCTTTCGGGAGACTTACGGCGCGTCCGGCATAAAATACAAGGCGGGGCAGCTGATGTTCGAGAACCTGCGCATGCGTTCTTTTATCCAGAACCGTCAGGCAATCGACCGTTGGCGCTCCGGGCAGCTTGACGAGGCGGCTTTGGCGAATGTGGACAACAGCGTTTCCAACGCGCTCAATTTCGCTATGGAAACGGGAACGGCAGATGGTTTTCGGGCTTTTGTCGCGCAAACGCGGATGGTAACGGCGGAGGGGCTGCTGCGCTTCGCGCCGGAAAAACAGGAGGCTTTGTCGCGGGATTTGATGACGAAAGCCGTTGCCGGCTACGTGACGGGGCGCGTCCGGGGCGGGGATTGGTCGGGCGCGCGCGCGGCGCTGGCCGAGGCCGCCCCCTTTGTCGACCGAGGGGCGCTGGCCAATCTGGGCGGACTGGTCGATGCTTACGAGAAAGCGAACAATGACCAGGCGGAAAACGCCCGGATCTATGTTAAGTATAACGGCAACCTTGCGGCGGCGCTGGCGGACATTGGGCAAGGGGATGCCGTGGGCGAACCCGAAGCGGGTTGGGCAGTTGCGCCCACCGCAAAAGTGGACAACCTCAAACTGCAGGCCAAAGCGGGGCTGGGGGCGGTGGCGAGGCTGCTCAAAAACTTGGGCGCCCCGGGGGTGTATGTCACGTCCGGCACGGATTCGTCCCACGCCGAAGGGCAGTACAGCCACAAGAACGGCTACAAGGTGGACATCGGAACGACTGGCCCCGGCCAGGCGGACTGGTTCGACGACCCGGCCAATCGTAAGCGGTTCGTTGAGGCTGCGGCGCAGGATGGCATTGCCGTCCGCGACGAGTGGGAGGACACGGGCGATGCCAACTGGACCGGCCCTCACATGGACGTTTCTTTCGCTGGGTACAAGGGCGGCGGCTCTTCGTTTTCCGCCGCGCGGCGCGAGGAAAGAGTTGATTCCATAGTCGCCTATTTCGAGGGGCGCAGCAGGCTAAAGGCGATTGTCATGGGCGACGTCAAGAACAAGGCGCTCAATCGTTTCTTTGAGCTTAGAAAAAGCGGGGGGCTTAACGACGTGTCGGTGCTGGATGTGGTGTCGTCGCTTGTCTCTTCCGCCAACCTTCCCGGCGAGGACAAAACGATGTTGGAAAGGGAACTTACGGGCTTGGCGGCAAGCGCGGCCAAAACGCCGGACACGAGCAACACGAATGTCTGGTATCGCTTGCAGGCACTTTCTTTGCAAGGCCTTCTGGGGGTGGGCGATGTCGAGGAGGAGATTGCGTTGGGAAACCTCAGCGAGTTCGACGCGAAGAAATTCCTGGGCGAGGCGCTAAAGATAAGGCTCGACGAGGAGGACAAGCCGGACAAGCTGGCGGACGCGGCGTGGCAAGAGTACGCGAAGCTAAAAATCACAAGCGGCTACGAGCTGGAAAGGTTCACCCAAAACATGACCTACCTGCTGGACAGCGAAGGGGCAAGGGGCGACGCCCGCCGGGAAAGGGCGGTAAAGGCGCTTGACTACAGGGACAGCCGGTCGGCTGTTGTTGATTACATGTCCGAGGGCGCGGCGCAAAGGAAGGCGGCCGTGGAGCTTTTCGGGCAACAGGGCGGGCTGATTTCGGATTTGGTAAGCGGACGACTGGCAGACATGAGCTTGGCGCAGGGCAGGCGGCGAAGTTATGTGTCCGATTACGACGCTGCGCGGGAGTTGCAAAAGATAAAGGATTTGCTGGACGAGGGCGCGAGAGGCAACGACCCGTTTTACCAGGAGGCGCTGGACGGTTTTCTGGAGAAAGGCATACCTTTTTCCGCCGCCGGCCTGAAAGCGGCGCGAGACATCCTTGCCGGCGAAAGGGAAGATTATATTGTGCCAAGCGCGGGATACGGAGGCGTGCCCAGGCCGCGTGAGGCGCAGGAGACATATCCTGGGACGGATTATCCGGGCGATTGGTGATTGCGGCGTTTTTGCCACGGGCAAAAGCGAAAGGGGAATTTACATGGCGTGGACGGAAAGGGAAAGGGAGCGTATTTTCAAGGAACTTGGGGTGCGTCCCCGCCCGGAACATCAGTATCTGCAAAAGG
>JAISLQ010000074.1 GCA_031290885.1 Acidaminococcales bacterium | reverse complement strand
GACAGGATCGGTTACCGCCGACATGCCAAACCGCCCCTTTCTTCCAAGATTATTGACTTAAAGGAAAAACATTGTTAACATTATATATGTCAATATTTACAATGCGTCAGTTTTTTGCGCGCTGCGAACAATGTTCATTTTAGCACAGCCGCCGGGTCAACAGAAGTTAAAAACTGTTGACCCGGCGGTTTTTCTTTGCCCGGCGGCGCGGGGTTTACCGCGCCCGTTCTTTCATTTTATCTATGAACGCGGCAAAAATGGAAATAGCAATTTACCGCCTGTGTGCGGCCTGTCACCTTAGGCTCCGGTAAACAATATTTAACTTTTGTTGACTTGGCCCGCAAACCGCCCAAAGGCAACCTTTGGCAGCAGCTTGCGCCGTGTTGAAACCCCTGCGCACAAGCCGGACGATTTTTTCCCCGCCTTTGCGCTTTTCGCGGCTATCGCCATTTTGTCCAAACAAATTGTTTCCAAACAAGGACCGGTAGGGGGTCGTATCATGGGGTTTTCCGACATGTCCGCCGAAAAAAAAGAAAAGGATCGGGGAATGGAAATAGTGCTCTCTTTGTTGGGGCATGGCAATTTGGGAACGGAACTGGACAAAATGCCAAACGGCGTAGGCCCTTTCGGGCTTGCCGCGACAAATCCCGTTCCCACTTGCGGCATCCGTGGCGCACGCGCTTATTTGGATAACCTTTTTACCGACACGGGCAGGAAGTTAAAATATGTCAGGCGCGGATCAACTTCGATCCAAAACATTGACGTTGGCTATATTGTGGACATTTATGATTTATTCGATAAAAATACCAACGATAGGATCGGGACAATTTACATTTGCCCGTACAACAAGAAAAATTCCACTGAGGCGCCTGCTGGATTTTGCTTAAAATCAGCCGGCGCCTGACATTTGGCGCGATTTTTTGGCGATGGCGGCAAAGCACTTTGTTGGGAGGCCGAATTGGGGCGTGTTGGCATAGTTTGCAAAACTCGTTTTTAAACAAGCCCTAAGTTGGGAACGGCATTATTTTTCAGCTTGCGGCGAACTATTTTATGATATAATCAGATAGTAAACCATTTATGGTATAATTACCCAATTAAGCATTATTTTCACAGAGGTGCAAACGTGGAACAGGATTCACAAAAAGTATTGCCTGTGCGCATTGAAGACGAAATGAAAAAGTCTTATATAGACTACGCCATGAGCGTCATCGTCATGCGCGCGCTGCCGGATGTCCGCGACGGGCTGAAGCCCGTGCACAGGCGCATTTTATATTCCATGCACGAAGCGGGCATGGCATCCAACAAGCCCTACAAAAAGTCCGCCCGCATCGTCGGCGAAGTTTTAGGTAAATATCACCCGCACGGCGACAGTTCGGTGTACGATGCGACCGTGCGGCTGGCGCAGGACTTTTCGACGCGCTATCTGTTGGTGGACGGGCACGGCAATTTCGGCTCGGTGGACGGCGATTCCGCCGCCGCCATGCGTTATACCGAAGTCAGGATGTCCCGTCTGGCCGAGGAAATTTTAGTCGATATAGAAAAAGAAACAGTCGATTTCATGCCCAACTACGATGAATCGCTGAAAGAGCCGGTTGTGCTGCCCTCACGCGTGCCAACCCTCCTGATAAACGGCTCGGCCGGCATCGCGGTCGGCATGGCCACAAACATCCCGCCGCACAACCTTTCGGAAATAATTGACGCCTTGGTGTTGATGATCGACGAGCCGGCGACCGGCGCGCGGGATTTGCTTGGCATCGTCGCCGGGCCGGATTTTCCAACGGGCGCCAGCATCATGGGACGGGAGGGGATAAAAAGCGCCTATCTGACCGGGCGCGGCGTGGTGAAAATCCGGGCCTGCGCCCATACGGAGAGCATGAGCGGCGGCAAAACTAGGATCATCGTCAGCCAAATCCCGTATCAGGTAAATAAAAGCCGCCTGATCGAATCCATCGCCGAACTGGCGCAAAACAAGACGATCGACGGCATAACCGACTTGCGGGACGAAACCGACCGCAAAGGCATGCGCATAGTCATAGAATTAAGGCGGGACGTCAATCCCGAAGTAATTTTGAACCAACTCTACAAACATACCAAAATGCAGGATTCTTTCGGCATAAACATGCTGGCTTTGGTTGACGGGCATCCGCGCGTGCTGAACCTATGCGAGATGTTAAGCTATTACCTTTCGCACCGCAAGGAAGTCGTTACAAGGCGCACGGCCTATGAACTCAAAAAAGCCACGGAACGCGAGCATATCCTGCTCGGGCTGAAGATCGCGCTCGATCATCTGGACGAGGTGATCGCGGCCATCCGCGCTTCTGAAAACGCCGAAACGGCAAGGGAGGCCTTGACGGCGAAATTTCCCCTTTCCGTGCGCCAGGCGCAGGCGATCCTCGAGATGCGGCTGCAAAGGCTGACCGGCCTGGAACGGCAGAAAATCGAGGACGAACACGCGGAGATAATCAATGCCATCGAGCGGCTGAAAAGCATATTGGCCGAGGAAAGCAAGCTGATGGGCATCATAAAAGACGAATTTCTGGAAATAAAGCGCAAATACGGCGACAAACGGCGGACGCAAATATCGGTGGACACGTCGGATTTGGCGATCGAGGATTTGATCGCGGAAGAAGACATTGTGATGACCCTTACCCATAGCGGCTATGTCAAGCGCCTGCCGGTGGATACCTACCGCAGCCAGAGGCGGGGCGGCCACGGCTTAAAGGGCGTCAACAAAAAAGAAGAAGATTTCGTCGAGCATCTTTGCATCACCACCACCCACCATAACGTGCTGTTTTTCACAAGCCGCGGCCGGGTTTACCGGCTCAAGGGCTATGAGATACCGGAGGCCGGGCGCACAGCCAAAGGGTCGGCGATCGTCAATGTCGTGGCGTTAGACGAAGGGGAAAAAATTACCGCGATTATCGCGGTGAAAGAATTTGAGCAAGGCCGGTATATCTTTATGGCGACCAACCGCGGCACGGTCAAAAAGACCGAGCTTTTGGAATTTGACACGGCGCGGAAAGTCGGCCTTATCGCCATTTCGCTCGATGAGGAAGAAGATCTTATCGGCGTAGAGCTTACCGACGGCAATTCCAACGTCATGCTTGTTACTAAAAACGGGCTGTCGATCAATTTCCCGGAAACCGACGTGCGCTCAATGGGCCGCACGGCGCACGGCGTCCACGGCATAAAGCTGAACAAGGCGGACATGGTGGTCGCCATGACACTGCCCAGCGACGACAGCGACATTCTGACCGTAACCGAGGAAGGGCTGGGCAAACGTACCATGGCCAGCGAATACCGGGCGCAGGGACGCGGCGGCAAAGGCATCATCAATATCAAGGTAACGGCGCGTACGGGAGCGGTGGTCGGCGCGCGGGTAGTGAAGCCGGAGCAGGAACTTTTGCTCATAACCGCCCAGGGCATCATCATCCGCCTAGCGGTGAACGACGTGTCGCGGTATAACCGCAACGCGCAGGGGGTACGGCTGATGCGGCTGGCGGAAGAGGACAAGATAGTGGCTTTCGCGGCGGTGGAGATGGACGGGCAGATAGAGCCGTAAACCGCAAAAAGCATAAAGGGGCCCTGATTTTATCTTCTTGGATTTTAAAAACAAAATATCAAGTAACTGTCAAACTATATAAGGAGTGATTTATTTGAAATCCATTAAGGGCAAACTGCTTTGCGCGGTTATTTCGCTTTTTGTCATTTCAATTGCGCTCATCGTTACTTTTACGACCATGCAGCTTACAAGGAGCATGCGCCAGAGAATCCGCGAAGATGTCATTTTCAGCGGCAACGGCATAGAAAAGGTATTGGTTTCCCACCGTAACAGCGTGCTGTCCACCGCCAAGGTGTTGGCTTCCCTGAACGGCTTGCCGGAGGCCATAGCCGCCGGCGACGGCGCAAAAGCGCGCAGCCTCTTGACTGCCCTTTCCAAGGAGACCGACGTTGACGTGATCATTGTCGTCAACAAACAAGGGACAGTAGTGGCCAGGACGCACGATGCCAAAGCGGGCGACAACATAGCCGGGCGCCCGGAGGTGCGCGGCGCCCTGGCCGGGCAGTCCGGTACGCTTATGGAATCGACTGAATTGACTAAATTCTCCATCAGGGCCGCCGTGCCGGTATACAGCGGCAGCGCCATCGTCGGCATGCTCCTTTGCGGCATGGACGCGTTAAAACCTTCCTTTGTCGATACGGTAAAGGATCTTTACGGAAGCGATTGTACGATTTTTATCGGCGAAACAAGGGAATCGACGACGATCATGCAGGACGGCAAGAGGGCCATCGGCACCAAGGCCGACCCCCACATCGTTGAACAGGTATTGGGCAAAGGGCAGGTTTATATCGGCGAGGCGGAAATTTTGGGCAAACCTTTCATGACCATCTACAAGCCGATCAAAATCGAAAAATCCGACAAGCCCATCGGCATGTACTTTTCCGGCATTTCCCTGGCAGAAGTTAACGACAGCCGCAACGAAACCATATTGACTAACGTTGCCATAGCCGCCGTTACCTTCCTTGTCTGTATTGCCGCCATTGTTTTGATCGTCAAAAAAATAACCAAGCCCATACCCCTTATTGCGCAAGTAGTGGAAGTCATGTCCAAAGGCGACCTTCGGAATAAGATGGAGATAAAATCTTCCGATGAGCTTGGCGTCTTGGCGCGCCAGTTCAGCCACATGGAACAAATCCTGCGGGAGATGCTCGGCAACATAATCAATTCCGCCAACACGCTGGCAGCGTCCGCCAGGCAATTGTCCGGCCACGCCGAAAGTTCCAGTTCGTCCATCGGGCAAATCAGCGAGCTTGCATCCAAAATGACGGAAGGAGCGGCCAAGCAGGTTTCGGAAATAACCCTGACCAAGAAAACGCTTGACTATATGTCGGAGCGCATGGAGCAAACATCAAGCAACGCGCAGCAAGTGGCCGATTTTACCCAAAACGCCGTTGCGGCGGCCGAAACCGGCCGCCACGCCATCACGCAGGCCGTCGTGCAAATGCAGACGATCGTTGCGGATACGGATAAAGTGCAAACGGCGGTTTCCAACCTGAGCGAAAGTTCCTCGCAAATAAACCAGATCATAGAAGTCATATCGGCCATCGCCGGGCAGACCAATCTTTTGGCGCTCAACGCGGCGATTGAGGCGGCCCGCGCGGGCGAGCAGGGGCGTGGTTTCGCCGTCGTGGCCGAAGAAGTGAGAAAACTTGCCGAAGAATCCGAAAAAGCCGCCATCAGCATCAAAAACCTTTTGCAGGTGAACCAGTCCAACATCAACATGGCGGTAGAGGCCATGCAAAGAAATTCCAGCGGCGTGAAAGACGGCATAGAAGTGGTAACTGCGGCGGGGGCTTCTTTCAACGACATAGTGAGCGCGATCGCCGAGGTAACCGGCAAAATCGGCTCCATCGTAACCGAAGTGAAGGACCTTAGCCAAGAGAGCGAAACGATCAGCGCAACAGCGGACAACGTATACGCCATCAGCAAAAAAGCGGCCGAGCAGGCGGAAAACGTGCTGTCGGTCATTGAGGAGCAGACGGCGGTAAACCACGAAATGGCCTCCGCCAGCCACGACTTGGCGGATATAGCCAATGGCCTTAACGAACAGATGAGCTATTTCAAAATAAGCTGAAAACTAAACCATCGCCGACTGACATTATCCGAAACGTTCGGATTTTAAGCGAATTTTCGTCAGGTACATGCGGCAATCGTTGGGACATAATGACCTCGGGGCGACGCTCGCGCATGCGAAAGTCGCCCCGAAAGATTTGAAAAAAGCCGCCGAGCCGGTTGACAAAAAAATATATTCGCAAAACGCAATGTAAGGGGGCTTCATGTTTTCTTGGCTTTCTTTTCTCTCTTATACTGTCATAATGGCTTATACGCCGGGGCCAATCAATATAATGTCAATGAACAACGTGAAAAACATTGGCCTGGCAAACAGTATATTGTTCAATTTTGGCAATTATGTCGGGCATTTTTTGGTAATGCTGGAGTGTTTGGCTTTTTCAAAGATTTTATTTACGATACTCCCGCAAATACAATTTCCAATGAAAATAATGGGGGCAACATATTTGGCCTATTTAATGGCAAAAACAATAATGCCGTCCGCAAAAGAGCGCCCTGCCAAAGAAAACAGGAAAAGAAATTTTATTGTCGGGGCATTATTGCAGCTAATTAACGTGAAGGTGATACTTTTTGGATTAACCGCAATGACATCGTATCTATTGCCGCATTTCAAAAGTGCCCCGGCGTTAATTTTATTTTGTTTGTTGATGTCCTCGATACAATTGACGGGAAATATATGTTGGACTTTATTTGGGACGCTGCTGGATAAAATATTTAAAAACCAAAAAGCATTATTAAATGCAATAATGTCAATGATGTTGCTTTATTGCATCATAAGATTGTTTGTATGATAATAAAAAGCAAGGCAAAACGGCGCATAACGAGAGGGTCGAAAAAACTGCGCCATCGGAAAGCTCCCTTATAGGACCTTTGACAAATAACGGCGTTCCATTGCGGCAGAAATACCCAAACTGGATTTTTCCACTGACTGGGGAAAGAACCAATATGTCCTTGACAAACACTGCCGGAAGGGGAAGCGCCCGCTTACATCCGTCATTTTTGAGGAGGCGGGGCTTTTTGCCCATCGCCGGTTTTTTCCCCGCCGTATTCTTTTAGATCCGCGGCGAACTGCACGTTGCGTTCCGTCTTCAGCCCCGCAAAACATACGCGGTAATAAGAGCCGGCGAGATTTACGCCGGTGATTTCGCCGATGCCGAAAACGGGGTGGACGACTTGATCGCCTAGGCCGAAACTCCGCTCCCTGCTTTTTAACAACTCCGCGCTGTATTCTATGTGCTTTTTGGCGCTTTCCTCCAAGGCGGCGTCAAGCGCTGCCACGTAATCTAAGTTTTCTTTTCCCGCGTCGAAAATAAACCGCGACGGATATTTAAAAATCCCGTCGCCCGCCGCCCCCTCGGAACTGGAAAGAAAAAGCCGCTCCCCGGCGCGGGTCATCGCCACGTAAGCCAGCCGCCGCTCTTCGTCCATGCCTTCGGGCGTATCCGTCAGCCGGCTCGGGAAAACGCCTTCATTCAGCCCGCAAACAAACACATGCGCAAATTCCATGCCTTTGGCGGCGTGCACTGTCATGAGCTTGACCGTTTCGCTTGCGCCGCCGCGGTCAAGATTGGTGAAAAGGGCAGCTTGCGCGAGGAAATCCTCCAAAATGGCGTCTTCGTCCTTGTCCGCGCTTTCTACCGCGCGCTTTAGCTCGGCCACGTTGTCCAGCCGTTCCTGATCGCCCTGCAATCGCAGAAATTCCTCATAGCCGCTCAAATCAAGCAGCATTTGCAGCGCGTCGCCCATCGCCATGCCCCCGCGCTTTTCCCGGACAAGCTCAATCGCTTCCGCATAACGCGCCGCCTGCGTCCCCCGCAGCAAGTCCCCGCTCAGGTTTTCTTTCAGCGCGTCATAAAGCGATATATCCCTTTGCTCCGCGTATTCTTTCAAAAAGCCCATTTTCCTTTTCCCTATTTTGCGCGGCGGCGCGCCAATCGTCCGCAAAAACGCCGCATCGTCGCCTATCGTAACCATGCGCAGATAGCATATAATGTCTTTGATTTCCCGGCGCCCGTAAAACTCCACGCCGCTGAATATCTTGTAAGGCAGGCCTTTTTGGATAAAACATTCTTCCAGCGCCCGCGTTTGGTAATGCGCGCGGTACAGCACGGCGACTTCGCCAAGGGACGCGCCGGCCGCAGCCAATTCGCGGATTTGCCCATAAATCCACGCCGCTTCCTCCCGGACGCCGGCGGCGTGATAGTACAGCGGCCGTTTGCCGCTGTCCTTGCTCGTGATTAGTTTCTTAGGAAACCTTATGGCATTTTTCTCGATCAGGGTATCCGCCGCTTTCAATATTTCCGGCGTAGAACGGTAATTGACCGCCAGCGTAAACGTCCGCGCGGCAGGGTACAGCTTGTCGAAATCCAAAAACATTTTGACGTGCGAGCCGCGCCAGGAATAAATGGTCTGGTCAGGGTCGCCGACGATAAATAAATTGCCGTGCTTTTCGGAAAGGACGCGCGCGATTTTGTATTGTTTCTCGCTGACGTCCTGAAACTCATCCACCATGACGTATTGCATCCTGTCCTGCCATTTCGACCGAACGGCGGGAAACCGCTCCAGTATATAGGCGGCGAAGTTTATGAGGTCGTTGAAATCGCAGCCAAAGCACTTTTTTTGCTCATAAAGGTAACGCAGGAATATTTCTTCCTCCCGGTCCTTTGCCCGGGCAAATTTGGCTTTGAGCCGCTCGTTGTCCAATTCGTAAATGTCGTCAATATAAGTTGACGCGCAAAGTTTTTTCGCTTCCAGAACATTGTCTATCGTTCGCCTGACGGTGGCGTCGCGCAAGGTCAGTTTCATGTCGGCGAAAATTTTCAGCAGCATTTCTTTTTGGTCCTCAACGTCAAGGATGACAAAATTCTTCGGATAATTAAGCGCGTGCGCGTCCTCTTTCAGCAGCCGAACGCAGAAAGAGTGAAAAGTAGATATGAAGCCCAAATCCATGTCGCCGAGCGCGAAGCGCACCCGGCGTTTCATCTCGTTGGCCGCCCTGTTGGTAAAAGTAACGCAAAAGACGTTTTCCGGCGCTATGCCGAGCGCGGAGACAATATAACAGAACCGTGCGGTCAAAGTGCGCGTCTTGCCGGTTCCCGCGCCGGCAATCACCCGCACCGCCCCTTCGGTCATGAAAACCGCCTTCTGCTGCTCTGCATTCAGGCCTTCAAGATATTTTCCCAAGCGGACATTCTTCCCTTTGCCGTTGATGGCCAAGGCGACGGCCGAGGCCAAGCAAACTTAAACTTACGTTGAGTATATTTTAACACAGTCCGCGCCCGAAATCCATTCGCACGGCGGCTTTGCCGCAGTTTGCCGAAGAAACGGGTCAATTGCAATATCAAATGCAACAAATTTCCCATAGGGCTTGGCATGCACCAATCCTTGTATCGCCATGGCTCAGGCAAGGGGATTATGCCGCGATTGCCTCTTTGATTTTCATAAGCTCTTGCGCGAACGCTTCTATAGACATTATGTAGCCTAAAATCTTCCTCGGCAGATTGTTGTTCCACTTCGCCGCCATCTCTATGATCTCCGGCGCCAGTTCGCCTATGCTCCCGCCCTTTTTTAT
>JAISLQ010000073.1 GCA_031290885.1 Acidaminococcales bacterium | reverse complement strand
CGCCGGCCGTATGGCGGTTTATGCCGCCGTCAACCTGTATAAGCGCTTTGCTGCCGACCTTTAGCAGCAAGTCCTTCAATTTATATATTTTGGCAACAGTTTGCTCAATAAACTTCTGGCCGGCAAACCCGGGGTTTACCGACATAAGCAATATAAGGTCGGCGTCGCGCAAAATTTCTTCCACCGTCCCGAGCGCGGTCGCCGGGTTCAGGGAAAGGCCGGCTTTCATATATTCGCCGCGGGCGCTTTTTTTGTTTTTGATCATGTCCAGCAACCTATGCAGGTGTTTTTCCGTTTCGGCATGGACGGTAATCAAATCGGCGCCCGCCGCCGCAAAATCGCCAACAAACTGGGAGGGGGTTTCCACCATCAAGTGGCAGTCGAAAAAAAGGCCGCTCAAAGGCCGCAGGCTCGCCACTATCGGCGCGCCGAAAGTCAGGGCGGGAACAAAATGCCCGTCCATTACGTCGATATGCAGCCAATCGGCGCCGGCTTTTTCCAGCTTGCGGACTTCTTCTCCCAACGCGGCAAAATCTGCGGATAAAATAGAAGGGGCTATTTTTACCATTTAAATCTCCTCTTTGCTGGCGCGCGGATTTTCAGCAAAGGCAGCCCGGGCGCCGGCTTTTGCGTCAAATGAATTTTTCCTCCACCAGCCGCTCGTTGCTGTAAAGCTGCACCCGCACATTGCCGAGGCCGTCCACGGTCTGCCTTATCCGCTCGCCCGCGTCATGTACGCCCTCATAGATCGCGCGGCGGCTCCGGTTGTCGGTAACGACGATCTTTATTTGTTGATTTTTCCCGTCCGGGACGACAAATTCGACGATTCCCTGTTTGCTCTGTTCGTTCAGGGACCTTGCCACGCTGATGATCACGCCGTCGCCTTCGCTGACCTGCTGGCCGGGGAGCGGTATCTGCCCCACAACCGTTCCGCTCGGGCTGTCGGAGGTGTATTGGTCTTCTATGTCGTTAATTCTCAATTTCAAGGAAAGTATCCGCAAACGGGCTTCATTGGTAGTCAGGCCGGCCAAGTCCGGCATGAGCACCTTTTTGCCTTTGGCCGCCGCCACGACTATGTCGATGTAAGTGCCCGCTCCCACCTGGGCGGGCGGGGAAGGGTTCTGCCAAAGCACCGTCCCCGGCGCCTGGCTCGGTTCTTCCCTCTCTTCCACCCGGCCGGCCAACAGGGACAGGCCATTCAGCGTGTCCAATGCCTGGCGGATATTGGAGCCTAAAAGCGCGGGCACGTTTATAAGTTGCGGCCCTTTGCTGACGTCAATCTTTATTTCCCGGTATTGCTTTACTATGCTGCCGGCCGCCGGAGACTGCGCAATAACCAGGCCGGCCGGTACGGACGCGCTGAATTCTTCGTTTATGCTGCTGCCGAGATTTTTCCGATCCAAGAGGTTTTTCGCTTCCTCAACCGGCTTGCCGGCAAGATCGGGAACATCCACCTCTCCGGCGCCGCCGAAATACGCGTACATTACATAGGCGCTGAGAAAAAAGGCTGCCGCCAGGGCAAAAACCGGGGCAAGGTATTTGTAGTATTTGGCGATGGCAAGCTTTCTCGCTTTAACTGCGGCGGGTTTGCTTTTTTTAAGGGCATCCTGAACCGCCGCTTTGTCAATGACGGCCGTCGCCCCCGCCGGGGAAAGGCCGTCCCCGCCCTCGGCGCACTCTTCGGCGGCGTCCAGCGCCTTTATGAACATTTCGGCGCTCTCATAGCGTTCTTCGGGGTTTTTGGCCAAGGTCCTGCTGACAACGGCTTCCAGGGCAGCCGGCACATCGGCGTTTACGTCGCGCAAAACAGGCGGCGGCGACTGCGCGTGTTTCATGGCTACGGCGATAGGGGTGTCGCCGGTAAAAGGCAGCTTCCCTGTCAGCATTTCAAAAAGCGCCACCCCGAGAGAATATATGTCCGAACTGAAGGTTACCGGTTCGCCTTTGGCCTGTTCCGGCGACAAATAATGCACCGAGCCCAGGATAGAGCCCGCAAAAGTAACCGTTGACGAACTGATGGCGTGCGCTATGCCGAAATCGCTTACTTTAGGGTTGCCCGCAGCGTCGATCATTATGTTGTGCGGCTTTATGTCGCAATGCACTATGCCGCGCGCGTGCGCCTTGCAAAGCGCCCCGGCTATGCCGCGCGCGATAAACGCCGCCCGCTTCCAGCCAAGCGGCGCTTCCCGCGTTATCAATTTTTGCAGCGTCTCGCCTTCCACAAATTCCATGACTATATAATGCAGGCCGTCTTCCGCGCCTATATCGAAAATGCCGACAATATTGCCGTCGCTCAAACTGCCGGCCGCCCGCGCTTCGCGCCCAAACTTTTTTACAAACCCATCGTCGGCGGCAAATTGCGGCCTGAGCACCTTAACGGCCACAACGCGGTCAAGGCTAATATCCACGGCCTTGTATACCTCGGCCATGCCGCCGCAGCCAATGCTTTCCGTTATTTTATAGCGGCCTTTCAATATTCTGTCGATCATAAAAACGCAGCCTCGCCATCAGTATTGCATACATATAACGCTTATGTTGTCGAATCCGCCCGCCGCGTTGGCGGCGTCAATCAGGCGGACGGCCGCCTCTTCCGGATCGCCCGGGCTTTTGCCGATAATTTCGGCAATCGCCTCGTCCGTCAGCATATTGGTCAGGCCGTCGGAACAAACAAGGAAAACGTCTTTCGCCAAAAGGTCGACGCAGCCAGTATCAGGCGCAATATCGGGCGCGGCGCCGACCGCTTTGGTAATAACGTTCTTGCTGGGATGCACGGCGGCCTCCTCAGGCGTTATTTGCCCGGATGCCAAAAGCTGCGCGACGAATGAGTGATCAGCGGTTATGCGTTCCAATTTCGCGTTCCGGAACAAATACAACCGGCTGTCGCCGACATGGGCGTAAAAAAGTTTGTCCCCCGCGACGCTGGCCAGGGTAAGGGTAGTGCCCATCCCCTGGCAGAGGGCCTCTCTTTGCGCTTTGTTGAAAATGTATTTGTTGGCGTACCTGACCGCTTCGGCAATAACAAACAAACGGTCGTGCCCTTCATGGGCGCCGATAAATTCGTTCGCGCACGTTATGGCGTCCCGGCTCGCTATCTCGCCGGCCAAATGCCCGCCCATCCCGTCCGCCACTATGCACAAATTCGGTTCGGCCAATATGCTGTCTTCATTGTTTTCACGCACAAGGCCGCGATCCGTCCTGCCGAATACCTTCATACGCCCCCACCTTTTGCCAAGCTCCCCAAGCCCGCGCCCTAACGCCCCGCTGCCCCGCGCAAACGCGGGCCTTTATTGCAATTCATAAACAATGACCGTATTGCCGGTCTTTATCAAGTCGCCATGCCGCAAAATTTTTTGGCTTATCCGCTGGCCGTTCAAAAATGTGCCGTTCGTGCTTTTGCCGTCGTAGAGCACATGGCGTCCGTTTTCATTTACGATGAAGGCGTGCAGGCGGGAAACGCTTATGTCGCTGAGCAAAAGCTCGCTGCCCGCCATCCGGCCAATGTTTACCTGGCCGCTTTCAAAGGATATTTCCAAACCGGCGTCCTTGCCTGAGACGACTTTCAGCACGGCCGGCAAAGCCCGCTTTTGTTCGGGCATTTTTACGGCACGGAAAAATATTTTTGTCCGTTGGTCGCCGCCCTCCCCTTCGCCCGCGCGTGCGCCCAAAAAAGCGTTTTTTGTCCGCCGCGCCCCCGCCGCCGGAAAGATTTTGCGCAAAAAAAACATGTTTGCCACAACCTCGCTTAATCACCCATATAACGGGCCCGGAGCTGGCCGCAGGCCGCCTGTATGCCGGAACCCATCTCTTTCCTCACGGTCGCCGTTACGCCGCTGTCTTGCAGAACGGCCAGGAATTTTTCCGTCCGCCTTCTGCCCGGTTTTTGCCAGTTTTTCCCCTCGATCGGGTTGACCGGGATGACATTGACCGCGCAAAGGGCGCCGCGCAGGAGCTTGGCGAGTTTTTCCGCCATCCGCTCGCCGTCGTTGAGGCCCTTGATCAAAAGGTACTCGTAAGTTACCCGCCGCCCGGTAATCTCGGCATAACGGGCGGCCGCCTCCACGACGCCGGCTATTTTGTATTTGCGGCCAACCGGCATGAGTTCGCCGCGCAGCCCGTCCTCCGGGGCATGCAAGGACACCGCCAGGGTAACGGGCATTTTCTCCGCCGCCAGCCTGTTTATGCCGGGAATTATCCCGCAGGTGGAGACCGTAATGTTGCGAAACCCGATGTTGTAAACGGCGGGATCGTGCAAAAGGCGCAAAAACATCACAAGCTGTTCATAATTTAAAAGCGGCTCGCCCGACCCCATGACCACCACGTTGTTTATGTTGGCGCCGCCGATGAAGTGCTTTTTCAAAAGCGCGGCCTGCGCCAGCATCTCGCCCGCCGTAAGGCTGCGGATCAGGCCGCGCGCCGCGCTGGCGCAAAAAACGCAGCCCATGCCGCAGCCAGCTTGGCTGGACACGCACACGCTGTAGCCATAACTATGCCGCAAGCCTACCGTTTCAATCGCCTGGCCGTCCGGCAATTCAACAAGCAGTTTGGCGGCAAGGCCGCCTGCCGACAATTTGTGGGCAAGGACGCCGGCCAGCGCGGGCAAAACGGTAAATTTTTCCCGCAGCAGCGCCGCGTCTTTGGCGGCTATGTCGGTCATGGCGGCAAAATCCCAGACATTGGCTTTGTAAAGCCAGCGGGCAACCTGCCGCCACCTGAACGGGGACAGATCCAGTTCGCCCATAGCTTCCCGCAAACGCTCCTGTGTCATTCCAAATATTTCCAGTTTATGTCCCTCACCGTTATTATAGTCATTTGCGCCGCAAAACACAAATAAAGAATCCATCCGTTTTATCTATGTGCGGCCAGAGCTGGAGGCAATCAACCATCGCCGGTTCGCGCGGATGCTCTATTTTTGCCAGTTCAAAGCAGACGTTTTCGGCGAGGAAGCTTTTTACCAGCGCGAAATTTTCCGCCGGCTCGGTAGTGCAGGTGCTGTAGAGCAGTTTCCCGCCCGGGCGCACATAGCGGGCGGCGGCGCGCAAAATCGCCGCTTGCAGGGGGGGGAACCTTTCCAGATCGGTTTCCTGCCTGCGCCAGCGCAAATCCGGCCGGCGGCGCAAAACCCCCAGCCCGGAACAGGGCGCGTCCACCAGCACCCTGTCGGCCAAAGAGAACCACTCCGGGTTTGCCGCGGCGGCATCCTGCCGGACGGTTTTTATTATAGCAATGCCCATGCGTTGGGCGTTCTCGTTTATAAGCGCAAGCTTGTGATCGTAAAGATCACAGGCAATGATTTCTCCTTTGTTTTGCATAAGCTGCGCGATATGGACGGTTTTGCCGCCGGGCGCGGCGCACAAATCCAGCACCGTCTGGCCGGGCCGTGCGTCAAGATAAGGCGCGGCCAACATGGAACTTTCGTCCTGCGCCTGATAAAGCCCCCGCCGGAAACTGCCGAGCGCGGAAAGCGGCGGGACGTGTTCGGCCACGAGGCCTTCCGGCCGCCACAAAGACGGTTTTGTTTCGACTCCTTCCGCGCGCAACATCTCCCGCAGCGCGGCGGCGCTTATTTTCAGCGTATTGGCGCGCAAACACACGGGCGCCGGCAGATTGTCGATTGCGCAGAGTGCCTTGGCTTCCTCTTTGCCGATTTGGCGCTCCCAGCGCTCAAAAAGCCAAAGCGGATGCCGCCGGGCAAGCGTTTCCGCCAATTCCGGCTCCGCTTCCAGCCCGCCGCCGTCTTTCCAGCGCGCCGCCGTGCGCAGGACGCCGTTGACAAATCTGGCCGTTCCCTCATGCCCGAACGCCCTGGCCTGTTTTACCGCCTCGTTGCAGACGGCCGCAACGGGTATTTTGTCGAGGAAAAACATCTGGTAAAAGCCCAGCCGCAGCACATACAAAATTACCGCCGGAATCTTTGCTATCGGCCTGTCGGCAAACCTGGCCGAAAGGCCGTCAAGTGCCGGGCCCGCCCTGACCGCCCCGTAAACCAATTCGGTAACAAACCGCCGCTCCTCCTCCGGCAGCCGGTTTTTATTAAGTTCACGGCCAAGGGCGATATTGGCGTAAGCGCCGTCTTTCCACACGCCGGAAACAATGCGCAAGGCGAGCAGCCGGGACGGCGACATACGTTCAGGCGGGTTTCCCATAATCGTCTCCCCGTCCGATGATCCTCCTGATGGTTTTTTCCACCAGTTGCGTATCCACCACCGTATTAAAACAAGGCCCGTTAGGCCGCTCATTCAAAACGCCAAAAGCCGGCAGCGGGAAAACATCCTGTATGCCGCTGGTCAGGTCCCTTTCGCAGGCGACCGCCAGCACCGCTTTCGGCCTTATGCTCATCACCGCCTTGCGCGCCAAGGTGCCGCCCGGCGCCACCGCCATGTTCACGCCGTAGGCGCGGCATATCCGCAAAAGATCGCCTATTCGGCAGCCGCCGCATTGGCGGCAGTTGTCAACGTCTTGCGTTATTTTGTAAGGGCAGTCGCCGCGCTGCAAACAGTGCGGCAAAAGCAGCAGCAACCTTTCCGGGGCGACGATAATTTTTTTCTGCTGGAACAGATGATTGCTCAAAGCAATGAAGGAACGCTCTATGCGCTCTTTGCCGATATTGAACAAGCGGCCGAAAAAAACCGCCAAAGGGAAAAACACGTTGACGAATTTCCAGGCCATGCCCTGAAACAGCCTGAACAAAGGCACGCCCGCAACCACCAGCGCCATCAGGAAAAGCGCGAAAAGCGAAAAAACCAAAAGAAGCAGGATAAGGCCGCCGACAATCGCCGGAAGGTACGAACTGATATTGCCAAGCCCGGGCGCCATAATATGCCACAACAAATAAACCACGCCGGCCAAAAGCAGGACGCTGATCAAAACGAGCGCCAAAAACAGGCGTTTTTTCGGCCTCTGCGACTTTTCAAACATCGGATTGTCTCCCAAAACACAGCCCTTCGCCTTTGCCGCCGTATCCTTTGATAAAATCCAAAGCCGACATTACCTTCTTGCTTTCAGGCTGTACTTTTAATATTTCCAGCGCCCCGTCGGCGGCGGCGATCAAAAAGCCATCGCCGGTCAGTCCGGCAAACCGTCCCGGCGGCAACCGCCCGGCATCCTTTTTGTAAAGCCGCGCGGCGTGTATTTTTAAGCGCCCGTGTTCGGTAGTCGTATAAGCTACCGGCCAGGGATAAAGGCCGCGTATCTTGTTGAATACTGACGCGCCGGAAGCGCGCCAGTCAATGATTTCCAAATCGCCGGTCAGCTTGGGGGCGTAGTTGGCCAGCCTGTCGTCCTGCGCCGCCGGCGTCAGCTCGCGCTTTTCCAATTTTTCCAGCGCCGCCGCCAAAAGGCGCGCGCCGGAAACCGCCAGGCGATCATGCACCTGGCCGGTCGTTTCGTCGTCGCCGATCGCTATGCGGCTGGACATAAGTATCGCGCCCGTATCCATGCCTTTATCCATCAGCATGATGGTGTTGCCCGTTTCTTTTTCCCCGTTGAGCACGGACCAGTGTATAGGCGCCGCCCCGCGATACTTAGGCAATAGCGACGCGTGCAGGTTTATGCACCCGTAAGGCGGTATTTTCAATATCTCTTCCGAAAGTATCTGCCCGAAGGCCGCCACAATAATAACGTCAGGCGCAAGCGCCCGCAAACGTTCGACAAACCAAAGGTCCCGTATTTTCGGCGGCTGCGCCACCTCAAGGCGCAAAGCCAGCGCCGCCTGTTTCACAGGGGATGCGGCCAGGCGGCGCCCCCTTCCCCGGGGGCGGTCGGGCTGCGTAACGACCAGGGCAAGCTCATGTTTCTGTTCATGCAAAACTTTCAGGGCAGGGACGGCAAAGTCCGGCGTACCCATAAAAACCATGCGCAGCGCCATGCTTACCCCTCCGCTTTTTTCTCTTCCTGTTTGGAAATGCTCGTTGCCCGGTCAATAAACAGTATGCCGTCAAGATGATCTATTTCGTGCTGTATCGCCTGCGCCTTGATCCCCTCGGCCGCTAAAAATATCTTCTGCCGCCGCCTGTTCACGGCCTCCAATTTTATCTTCCCGGCTCTTTCCACTTCCCCGAAAAGGCCGGGGAAACTAAGGCAGCCTTCCTGTTTGCATGTCTGCGTCCCTTCGCTCGCGACGATCCGGGGATTTATTAGTTCCAAAAGCCCGTCGCCGGCGTCAATGACGACAACGCGCTTCTTCTCCCCCACCTGCGGCGCGGCCAGGCCCACTCCCGCCGCGGCGTACATGGTCTCGGCCATATTGTCCAAAAGCTTATGTATGCTTTTATCAATCCTTGCGACCGGCAAAGCTTTTTCCCGCAAAACTGGGTCGCCCGCCTGCCGTATAATAAGTTTCGCCATAAAGCCCTCCCGTTCGCGCTGCTTTAATGTTTCATTATATCACACTGAGCGGGTCAACATCAATAAACGCGTCCTTATAGCTTGACCAGTCGGCGCTCAATTTATTTTTTACCAAATCCGGCCGATCTGTTTTTACAATTATCAGCATTTTATAAAGCCCCCGCACTTTTTCCACCATGCCGGGAAACGGCCCGTTTATTTCCAGCCGACCCGCCGGCAGGGAGATGCCTTTGAGCGCGCGGAAAATTTCCGCCGCCTTCTCGGCGCTGCCTCGCTGGGTTTTGCCGGCAACGCCGATCTTTATGACGCAAGAATAAGGAGGATAAAAAAGTTCTTCCCGGCATTTGAGCTCATAGCCGGCAAACCCGGCGTAATCCTGCCTGCGGACGTACTCTATGACCGGATGCCGCGCTTCATAAGCCTGCAAGACGACCGTGCCCTTTTTCGCGCCGCGCCCCGCCCGCCCGGCCGCCTGCGTCAGCAGCGCGAAAGCGCGTTCGCCCGCGCGAAAATCCGGCAGGTTGATAAGGGCGTCGGCCGCCAACACGCCGACAAGCGTTACATTTTGGATGTCGTGCCCTTTGGCGACCATTTGCGTGCCCAGAAGCAGATCGTATTCGCCCCGGCGGAAAGCGTCAAGAATTTTATCATGCGCCATTTTCCGCCCGGTCGTATCCTGGTCCATGCGTATTACCCGCAAAGACGGCATAAGCTCCGCCAACTGCGTTTGCGCCTTTTGCGTCCCCGAGCCAAAAAACCTTATCCGGCGGCTCCGGCATTGCGGACATTGCGCCGGCGCTTCTTTCGTGTACCCGCAATAATGGCAGCGCAACAGGCCGCCCTCCTGATGGTAGACCAAAGAAACGGCGCATTGCTCGCATCTTTCCACATAGCCGCAGTCGCGGCACAGGACAAAAGTCGCAAAGCCCCGCCTGTTTAAGAGAACGATCGCCTGCTCATTTTTCGCGGGCAAAAGCCGCAGCCGCTCGGCCAGTATTGACGACAGCACCCCTTTGTTGCCGCTTTTGATCTCTTTCGACATGTCGGCAACCACGACTTCGGGCAAAACGGCCTGCCCCGGCCGCTTCTCAAGCCGCAGCATGAAGTATTCGCCGTTTAAAGCCTTGTAATAGCTCTCCAGGCTCGGCGTCGCGCTTCCCAGCACCAACGGGACGCCGTTTATCCGCGCCAGCTCTTCCGCCACCGTCCGCGCGTGATAACAAGGCCGTTCTTCCTGCTTGTAACTATATTCGTGTTCCTCGTCGACAATGACCGCCCCCAACGCGGCAAAAGGCGCGAAAAGAGCTGAGCGCGCGCCGATCAATATAAAAGGGCCGCCTTTTTTGATTTTTGCGAAAACATCCATGCGCTCATTGAGCGAAAGCCGGCTGTGAAAAACCAGCACGCTGTCCGGGAAACGCTCCTTAAAGCGGCGGACGAGCTGTCCGGTCAGCGCGATTTCCGGCGTCAGCAAAAGCGTCTGGCCACCTTTTCTATAGACGGTTTCCGCGATGTCCAAATATACCTCGGTTTTGCCGCTGCCGGTAACGCCGTAGAGCAAAAAAGCCCCGCCCGCGCCTTCTTTTACGCATTGCCTGACCCGGTCGGCGGCTGTTTCCTGCTCTTCGCTTAAAACAACCGGTTCCTTGCCGTCAACGGCCGCGCTGTAGCTGTCGCGCGCAACCTGCCGGCTGGAAAAAGCGACCAAGCCGCTGTCGCGCATCCGCTTCAAGGTATCAAGCGCGACTCCCCGCCGCTTGAGGTCGTCCGCCAAAAGGCCGCCGGGATTTTGCATTAAAATCTCTGCGGCCTTTTTTCTCGCCGCCCGGCAGCCGGGATGCCCGGCCAGATAGTCTTGCAGTCCCGCGAGCGGCTTTACCGCTACGGCCAGCTTTTCCTTGAACTTATCCTCGACCGCCCTGCCTCGCGCGAGGACATTGCGGCGGACAAGCTCATCGATAGCCGCTTGGTCGAAAAAGCCGAGTTGTCTTTTTATCCTGCCGCGGCCGGCCCTTCCCTCCGCGCGAAGGAGAGCGGCCAGCCGCCCGGCGTAGCCGTCCCCCTCCGCAAGAAATTCGCCGCCCGCAAGATAATAAAAAAATTTATCTTCCGTGCTTTTTTTTCCGGGCAAAAACAGCCGCATAGCCTCCGCCATAGTGCATAGATAGTAATCGGACAGCCAGGCGGCCAAACAAAGCATGTTCCGGTCAAACCAGGGCTCCCCGCCCAGCGTCCGCGCTACTGCTTTAAGGTCGCGCCCGCCCGGTCCGCCCTCATATTTTTTCAATATAAAACCTTCGGCCAGGCGGCCGGCAAAAGGAACCAATACGCGCCATCCCACGTCCGCCGCCAAAGCGTCCGGCAAAAGATAGGTAAAAGTATGGTCAAGCCCTTTTGCCGCCAAGTTTACGCAAACTTCCACAAGCCGCATTTTATCACCGCCAAAATTTACCGTCCGTGATTTCATGCTGTTCGCAGGTTAAAACAGGCAAAGGAACAATTTGCCGTCCGGCGCGGCGCCAAACGCAGGCGAGCCCGCAGGGGCGAGGCTTTAGCGCAAAGCGGGGCGGCAAATGGGCCAAAAAGACAGCATGGTTTCAATCTGAAAGCAGCATAAACAGCATTGACCAACCCCCTCCGATAGGCGCAATGCAACGGAGAAGGTTGGTCAAATGCCCAAATACCGTTTAAATGCCGGCTTGCGCGCGAAGCAGAGCGGCTTTGTCAGTTTTCTCCCAGGGCAGATCCAATTCGGCGCGGCCAAAATGGCCGTAGGCCGCCGTCTGTTTATATATGGGGCGGCGCAGGTCAAGCGCTTTTATGATGCCGGCCGGGCGCAAATCAAAGTTGGCGTTTATCAATTCGGCGATTTTTTCGTCCGGTATCTTGCCTGTGCCGAAAGTTTCCACAAAGATCGAAACCGGATGCGCCTTGCCGATGGCGTAAGCCAATTGTATCTCGCATTTGCCGGCCAGCCCTGCGGCCACAATGTTCTTGGCCGCGTAACGGGCGGCGTAGGCGGCGGAGCGATCCACCTTCGTCGGGTCTTTGCCGGAGAAGGCGCCGCCGCCGTGCCTGGCCATGCCGCCATAGGTATCGACGATGATCTTGCGGCCGGTCAACCCCGCATCCCCCTGCGGCCCGCCCACGACAAAGCGCCCGGTCGGATTTACATAATATTTGGTCTTGCCGGACAGTAATTGGGCATCGATCACCGGTTTTATGACGTACTCCTTCATGTCGGCGGCGATCTGCGCCAAACCCACCTGTGGCGCGTGCTGGGTGGATATGACTATCGTGTCGACGAACACGGGCTTGCCGTTCTCATATTCCACCGTTACCTGCGTCTTGCCGTCCGGGCGCAGATAAAGAAGCGTCCCGTCCTTGCGTACTTCGGCCAGGCGGCGGGCCAGCTTGTGGGCGAAACTTATCGGCGCCGGCATTAATTCGGGGGTTTCATCGCTGGCGTACCCGAACATCATGCCTTGATCGCCGGCGCCGACGGCTTCTTCCGCATCCATTTGTCCGCCCTCGCGCGCTTCCAGCGCCTTATTGACGCCCATGGCGATGTCGGCCGACTGTTCGTCGATAGATACCAGTATGCCGCAAGTGGCGCCGTTGAAACCGATTTCAGCCTGGTTGTAGCCGATGTCTATGACGGCGCCGCGGACAATTTTCGGTATGTCGATGTAGCAGTTTGTCGTTATCTCCCCCACTACGTGCACCTGGCCGGTAGTAACCAGCGTTTCGCAGGCCACCCGCCCCTGGGGGTCGCGCGCCATGATTTCGTCAAGGATAGCGTCCGATATCTGGTCGGCCATTTTATCGGGATGTCCCTCGGTAACTGATTCGGATGTAAACAGTTTGCGTGAATTTGCCATTTTTAATCAACCTTCCTTTATATGTTTTGCCAAAAACAAAAAATCCCAAAAAGCTTTGGGAATAACAAGTTTAATTATCCCCATCTCACGGCCTGAAGCCGCAGGAATTGGCACCGTTTGGTCAAGCCATGGTTGCCGCGGCTTCATCGGGCCAGTCCCTCCGCCAACTCTTGATGAGTTTTATTCAGTTATAACACGCTTGCCGCCTATGCCCCTCTCCAATGCCTGCGCCATGCGGACAGAAAAAGCATAGGGTACAAATGAACATTTGCCATTTTTGTGAAAAAACTCTGCGCTCTGCTATTATATAACAAAATTCAACAGAGCGCAACAGCAAATTTTCCGAAGCCAAAAGCCGCCCGGCTCACGGCAAGGCGCCCGGTCAGTCCCCGCTCCAGACTATCCGCATCAGCTCCCTGTATTTTTCCTGCAAATGCTTGATGGCCAGATCCAAAAGCGCCCTCACCATATCCGGGTCGAAGGAACTGTCCGTGGCCGGGAGGCACATGTCGAGGATGAAGTTGTTTTCCTTGAGGTAATACTTAAAAACCTTGAAATTTCCGTTCGCGGCGGCGGCGTATTTTTCCACGCTGTCTTGTACTCCCGCCTTGTCCGGCAGCTTTTGCAATATGACGGTACGGACGACGACAAAAATGCTCTTGTCGATCAGCACCGCCACCGGCAGCTGCTGGCCGTCTATTTCCATCGTTGAGCGAAAAACTACCGTTTCCAGCTCATCCGGCAGTTCCGTGACCGTAAAACAGGTAATATTGTTCTCTTTGGTCATTTCGACAAACTTTTCCGCTTTGGCGTTCATAATTATTATCAAGCTCCTTCTGTTAAAATGTTTTTTTTTCTTTCCCGCGCCCTTCTTTCACTCATTATACTTGCTCGCCGCGCCGCTTGCAAGGGTTAGGACGCTTTTCCCTAAAGCCTCGCCGGATTTACAGATCCGCCTGTGTTTTGTCCGCGCCGGGCGGCGAATTATCGCGCAGACCTTAGCCGTGTTTTAATCTGGCAACAGTATTAAAAGCCCCTTTTGGTTGCCGAATACAAAAATTTACTTGGTGGCGGCGGGCGGATCCGTTTGGCGGCTTTCCAAAAAAGCGAGGGCGGCGGCGGCGGTTACGGGCAAAGAAGTCATGAAGGATTGATCGGAGGCTAAAAAAAACGGGCTGTGCGCCGGATATTGAGCCACGGCATCTTCTTCTGCCACGCCGAAGTGAAAAAATACGGATGGGACGCGGCTGCTGAAAAGAAAGAAGTTTTCCGAGCCATTGACGGGAAATTCTGCTTTCAGGATGTTTTCCGCGCCGATTATCTTTGCCGCCGCGCCGGTGAATGTTTCGGTAAGGTCCGGGTCGTTATAGACAGCGCCCGATCCCCGGCGGAAAAATGCCGCGCCTTTGACCCCTGTTGTCATTTCAAGGGCTGTCAGCAGCGTTTTTACGCTTTCTTCAATTTTAGGCAGCAACCGGCCATTTTGCGCCCTGATCGTGCCGGACAGCGTCAATTCTTTGGGAATGATGTTGCCGGCCGTGCCGCCGTGAATGCTGCATACGGTTATAACGGACGGGTCAAGGAAATTGTGTTTGCGGCTAGGTATGCTTTGCAGTTCGGCAACAAATTTGGCGGCGGCCAATATTATGTCGTCGGTTTGGTGGGGAGCCGCGCCGTGTCCGCCGCGTCCGGACAGGGCAATGGCAAAGCCGGTCGAGGCCAGCATGGTTTCTTGCGCTTTTACCCTTATTTTGCCGACCGGGATGCCTTCGCTCGCGTGCGCCGCCAGGACGGCGGCGACCTTGGGGTTTTCCAGGCCGCCGCCGTCAATTATTTCCTGGGCGCCGCCGCCGATTTCTTCCGCCGGCTGAAAAAAGAATTTGATGCTGCCGGAAAATTCGTCCCGCAAATTGTTGATTATATAGCACACGCCGAGCAAGTTGGCCGTATGCAGGTCATGGCCGCAGGCATGCATGACGCCGGGCGAGCGGGATTGATAAGAAAGCCCGGTCTCCTCCTGTATCGGGAGCGCGTCCATATCCGCCCTGATGGCCACGCAGCGCCCGCCCGCCCGTCCGTCTGCCTTTGCGATTATCGCCGTGCTGCGGGGCAGCCGGCTATAGGGAACCCCCCACTTCTTCAAGTAACTTTCGATCAAAGCGGCCGTTTGATATTCTTTGTAGCCCAGTTCCGGATTTTGATGCAGGGCGTGACGTATTTCTACCACCTGCCCGTATATTTCCCCGCAAAGTTTTTTTATGCGGCCGCAGAGCGCGCCCATATAAACACCCACTTTCCCGGGCGGCGCCCAGACTTTGGCGACCGGCGCGAACCATGGCCGCCTGTTTGCGAATTATTATAACATATTGCAAGCCAATTGTAAGCAAACCGCAAATGAATACAACGAGGATGCAATTTATGTGTTTATGTAAAAAGGTATTTGTGCTATTATTAAACATGAGCGACAAGATAATTCGGCAAATGATATTTACGATTTTTATCGGAGTGTTGTATGAGCGGCAAAAAAGCTAACATTGAAAAACTGGCCGGCATGATCCTGACTTTGTTTCACAGTTTGGCGCAGCTTGAAGCACAAGAGAAGGCATTGCTGGAATCGGCCATTGAAGCAACGGGCGACCGGGAACTAACGGCTCTTGACCTTTCTTTGGCGGAATGTGGCATTATAGCTCAAATACAATGCAACGAAGAGCTCAATACAACCGGTTTGGCCCAAAATACCGGCATGACCAAAGGCGGCGTATCCAAGCTGACGGCGCGGATGGCCGCGAAGAAGCTGCTGTCGCCGGTCCGCCTGCCGGACAACCAGAAGGAAGTGCGTTATAAACTCACGCCTTTGGGCGAAGAGTTAGCCGCCCTTTACGCGCAGTTAAAAAGGCGCGAAGAAAAGAGGCTTGCCAAACTGTTTTCCGGTTACGGCAACAAACGGGTAGCGGCCGGCTTGGAGATGGCGGGCGATTTAATGAATTTTGTCAATCGGGGAGGAAAAGATGGGAGAAGCAAAAACGAAAAAAGATAAAAAGGCGTTAAGCTGTTCCGAGTGCGGCGTGCACAATTGCCGTTCGCTGGACGGGGAATTTCCTGAATTTTGCCTCACTAAGGCTTCGGCTAAAGAGAACGAAGAAGCGCTCGCTATTTACCGCACGCACCCGGAATATTCCAAAGCAGCCAAAGCTTCCGGCGAAGTGGAAGGGATATTTTACCGGCAGCTTACCCGCGCGGAGGAAATAATAGAATTTGCCAAAAGGATCGGCGCGAAAAAGATCGGCATAGCCACCTGCGCCGGGCTGGCGGAGGAGGCGCGCGTGTTCGCCCGCGTCGTGGAAGCCAAAGGGCTTGCAAGCTATAGCGTCCTTTGCAAAGTCGGCGCCACAGATAAAACGGCGATCGGCATAAGGCCGGAGGACAAGATAAATAAAGGGGCAGCGCATGAATCGCTTTGCAATCCTATATTGCAGGCTAAACTGCTTAACAAGAAAAAGACCGACCTTAACGTGCTCATCGGCCTTTGTGTCGGGCATGACGCCCTGTTTTGCCGACATTCGGACGCCCTGGCGACAACTCTGATCGCCAAAGACCGTCTGCTTGGGCACAATCCGGTAGCCGCCCTTTATACGGCCAAAACTTATAACAAGCAGCTATTGGCAAAGGATTGAGCAAACGGATCGGGGCGGCGGATTTTTACGGCCATTATGCCGTTTCTCGGCATGGAGACTTCGCGGCTGATTTCATGCCGCCCATCGGACGTTTGCCTCCGCGTTTTGCGTTCACGTGGGGCGGCAAAGCGGCCCCCAAACCTGTCTTTGTTTTGGCAGGGGCCGGCATGGGCCGGGATTTGGCCGGGATACGCAAACATGATATAATTTTAGCAGGCGGCAGTTTGGGAGGGAAATTATGACTGACAAATACAGCCCGTATGAAAACATGCTGGCAGTCCTGGACGAGGCGGGAAAGCACATGGGGTTCAGTTATAATGACTATGTCGGGTTGCGCTATCCTGAACGCGAATTGATCGTTTCCGTGCCGGTGGTTATGGATGACGGCCATACGGAAATATTCGAGGGATACCGCGTGCAGCACAGCAGTACCCGCGGCCCTTGCAAGGGCGGCGTGCGCTTTCATCCCAAAGCGGATCTTGACGAGGTCAAGGCCCTGGCCGCTTGGATGACTTGGAAATGCGCGCTGGTAAACATACCTTACGGCGGCGCCAAAGGCGGTGTCAAGGTCGATCCGGGGAAACTTTCCCGGGCGGAGCTCACGCGCCTGACCAAACGCTATGTCGCCCAAATACTGCCGATAATCGGCCCGGAAAGGGACATACCGGCGCCAGACGTGAACACCGACGGACAGGTGATGGCCTGGATGATGGACGCTTTCAGCATGTTCAAAGGTTACGCCGTGCCGGCGATTGTTACCGGCAAACCGCTGGAAATCGGCGGCTCGCTGGGACGGGTGGAGGCGACCGGCCGCGGCGTCATGTTTACATTGCTGAATTATCTGGAAAAAATCGGAAAGCAAGCCGCCGGCATGACGGTCGCAGTGCAGGGTTTCGGCAATGTGGGCGGCATTGCCGCTAAGCTCATGCGGGAGCGGGGATTTAAGATCGTGTCGATAAGCGATTCCGGCGGGATTTTTTATAAAAAGGACGGCATTGACGCTTCCGCCGCGCTTGAATATGCCGGAAACAACAGAAAATCGCTTGCCGGCTACGCCGAGCCGGGCCTCGAGACCATAACGGCGGAGGAATTCTGGCGGCTTGCCGTGGATGTGCTGGTTCCGGCCGCTATGGAAAATCAGATAAACGAAAAGAACGCCGCGCAAATACAGGCCGGCATCATACTTGAAGGCGCGAACGGCCCGACAACGGTTGAAGCCGACAAAATATTGGCACGAAACGGGATTGTGGTCGTCCCGGATATACTGGCCAACGCCGGGGGCGTGGTCGTGTCTTATTTTGAATGGGTGCAGAACTTGGAAGCTTTTATGTGGGATGAGGACTATATCAACAACAATCTGGAAAAGATAATGCGGAAAGCCTTCAACGATGTATGGCAGGTAAGCGTGGAAAGAAAGCTTCCCCTGCGCATGGCGGCTTATATGGTTGCTTTAGAGCGCGTGGTCAGGGCGAAAAAAATAAGGGGGGTCTTTCCATGACCGGCGCTTGCCGCGCGAAAGAGCGCATTTGTTCGCCGCTATCGGCCTTTAAAGGTCTGCATGGGAAGTTATGCCATTGTTTGCTTTATATTGTTCCCGGATTAAAATAACGCTGCCTTTGCGGCCGATTTGCCGACCTGCTTTGCTCTGAAGCTCTACGGTCCGCCGATGTTTTGCGCCGCAAAACGCGGCAAATTATCTCGCAAATCTTGTTCATGTTTTAATCCGGGAACAGTGTTGGATTTCATTTGCGTGATTTTTGCTGTTATTGTCTTTGTCCTGTTATATAATAAATTACGAAAAAATGAAAAGCAAATACGATTTATATTATGCGCGAAGGATTGACTTTTATGGAATGGAAAAACAAGCGGCTGCCACTTACCCTTGACGAGCAGAAACAGCTTTTGCTGGAACTTGCAGGCTATGAAAATGAAGATCTGCCCTTTTGGCTGGAAAAGGCGGCGCCCCCCGGCGTTTATCGGAAAACCGGGGGAGCGAGGCAATGTTTTTGCAGCAGTATCTTATTGGAAGCCTGTCCGAGTTTTCTTGTCGTATTTGACACCGAGCTGCATTATAAAATCGGTACAGGCAAGCTTTTGTGCGAAAATTTTGGGTTTTCCGATCCGGCAGAGTTAAACGATCTTTTATTGGACGAAGTATTCAGGAATTCTTTTAACAATGAATGGGTCGCCATTGCCGCGGAAAAATGCCGGGATGTAACCAATGGCCGGGAATCTTTGGTAAATTATAATGAGCATATAGATTTTTTCGATGGACGGGGGATGTACGTAAACATATATATTTCTCCTGTGTTCAATGAGAACAAAGCCTTTCAGGGCGTATATTTCCTTATGCACGACATAACCGAAATGGCCATGATGAAAGAAAAAGCGGAAGCGGCGTCCAAGGCCAAGAGCTATTTCCTTACTAACATCAGCCATGAGATCAGGACGCCGATGAACGCCGTACTGGGCATGAGCAATCTTCTGAACATGACGCCGCTTAATGAATTGCAAAAAGATTATGTTAAAAACATTTTGACCGCGTCTGATTCTTTGCTGCAAATAATAAACGATATTTTGGACTTTTCCAAAATAGACACCGAAACGCTTGAATTGGTCATGCAAAATTATAGCGTGGCCGATATGATCAGCGATATTGCCAATGTGGCCAATCTGCGGGCAATGGAAAAAAATCTGTCCTTTCTCGTTGACGTTGACCCGTCCCTGCCTAGCGTTTTAATTGGCGACGAATTGCGTGTCAAGCAGATACTTACCAACATTTTGAACAATTCTGTCAAAAACACGCGGACAGGCAGCGTGAAGCTGTGCGTGGGACATGAGGATGTTAGCGACGGCGCCCTGCTTACTTTTACTGTAAGCGATACCGGCACGGGCATTGTTCCTGAAAGCATTGGCGATATCTTTAAAATGCTCTCCCAATCGGACGTAAGCGCGCAGCATAGAACCCAAAGCACGGGACTAAGCATCGCTATCGGCAAAAATTTGGCCGAGGCTATGGGCGGAAGCTTGACAGTAAAGGGAGAACAAGGCGTAGGCACTGTTTTTGTCTTGAAAATTCCGCAAAAGGTATTTTCGGCGGAACCTATCATAACCATAAACGAGCCCGGCAAAAAGCGCGTATTGCTTTTAAGCGGCAATATGGCGGGCGATTTGGTCGAAGGCATGCTCAACAAGCTGTTCCTGCAATATGATTACATTAAAAACAGCGAATATTTTTTGGAGTACATTACCAAAAACAATTATACGCATATCATTTACTGGTATGATCTCGGCGACCAAATTGTGCGAGAAAACATAGGGAAATTGACCAATGTGGTGATCGTGGCGGTAAAAGACCTTGGCAAAATAGCAATTCAGGAAACCAGCAATCATATTGAAACGTTGTTTGAGCCGGTGCTTATTACGAACATAGCCAAATATCTCAACTTGAAACCGTCGGAACACAACAAACAGGCGGAGGACGAGACCCTCGGCAGTTTTCAGGTGCACGATGTCAGGGCTTTGCTGGTTGACGACAATGACATAAATCTTATGGTTGCCGAAGAGCTTTTAAAACATTACAACATAGAGGTTGATTCAGCGGATAGTGGGCAGCGGGCGATTGAACTCGCTAGCCAGTATAGTTATGACATTATTTTCATGGATCACATGATGCCCGAGATGGACGGGGTGGAAACCACCGCCAGGATACGAAAGTTAAACCAATGGTGTTCGCAGGTCCCGATCGTGGCGCTGACCGCCAATGCCATTGTCGGCATAAGGGAGTTTCTTATGGACAACCTGATGGATGATTATCTGAGCAAACCGATTGAAATAAAAGGGCTAAACAGCGTACTGGCCAAATGGCTGCCTGATGAAAAAATCAACCTTAAAGCGGCCGGCCATTTAAAGCGGCCGGCCGGCGACGAGCCGTTGCCGGACTTTCTGGTCAAAATCGGAGCGGAGTGCAATTTGGACGTTCGTTATTCCATAAACGCGTTGGGCGGCAACGAACATGCTTATCTGTCCCTCCTGAATATTTTCGTCAACAAGGCCGGCACAGGCAAAAACAGCCTTTTGCGCATGTTTAACGATAAAAGTTGGGATGACTTCCGGATAAATGTACACGGCTACAAAAGCGCTTTTTACAACATAGGCGCGAAAGCGCTGTCGGAGGAAGCGAGAAAATTGGAAGTGGCCGTTATCCGCGAAAATTTTGATTTTATCAAGGCAAACTTTTTTGATTTTATCCGCGGAATGGAAAAAATGGAAAAGCGGCTGGCCGCGTTGCTGCGCGAAAACAAAATGCAGGAAAACAAAATACAAGCATCCGCTGAACAAAAGGAAAAATTAAAAGACAGGCTTTCCTATGTTGTTCAATTGATCGATCGCTTGGAAGGCGACTTGGCCATAGAGCAAATGAATGAAATATTGCGTTTCGGATATGGCGACGCTGCCGATAGACTGCTCGATTCCATCAAGGTGGCCATTGAAAGCTTCGACTATGACGGAGCGGTTGAATATATAGATACATTGTAATTGGGCGCGGACGGCAAAGCGCAACGTTCCCGCTATCTTGGCAATAGCAAGGAGGAAATGTGGACAGCGATTTAAAACATACGGCATCAATACTTTTAGTCGACGATGATCCGACAAACCTGCGGTTTTTGCAGGAAGTGCTTAAAGACGATTATAAGATATACGCCGCCCCTTCCGGCGCGCGCGCCTTGAAATTCCTTGCCGCGGCCGAGCCCAGTGTCATTTTGCTTGACATTGAAATGCCCAATATGAACGGCTATGAAGTTATAAGAAAAATCAAAGAGGACGCCAGGCTCAAATCCATACCCATTATCTTCCTGACCGCGCAGGAAGGCCGGGAAAAGGAACAGGAAGCATTTGACTTAGGGGCGGTGGATTATATTTTAAAGCCGATCACGCCCGGCATAGTGCGCTCGCGGGTAGGCCTGCACGTAGAGCTTGAATCCTACAGGAAAGATCTTGAATACAAGATAGATTTGCGTACCCGCCAGTTAAAGCTGACGCAGGACGCCATTTTAGACATGCTGGCCGGAGTTACCTCTTACCGCGACAACGAAACCGGCGGGCATATAAAGCGGACTACCTGTTATTCCGAAGTGCTTGTCAACAATCTGATTAAGAAAAACCGCCCGGGTTATCAAATAGACGAAGCTTACGCCCAAAGCATAATCAAAACCGCCAAACTGCATGACATAGGCAAGGTAGCCGTTCCGGACACCATCCTTTTGAAACCTGACAAGCTCAACGACGAGGAATTTGACAAAATAAAAATGCATACGATCTACGGCGCGCAGATGATCGACGATTCGATCGAAGAACTTGGCGACACATCGGATTTTCTGCTCATTGCCAGGGAAATCGTCATCAGCCACCATGAAAAATGGAATGGCGCAGGTTACCCGAACAAATTAAAAGGCGAGGACATACCGCTGTCGGGGCGGATAATGGCGCTTTCCGACGTGTATGACGCGCTGATTTCACGCCGGCCTTATAAAAAAGGCTTTTCCCATGAAGATGCCATGAATATCATCTACAAAGACAGCGGCACGCATTTTGACCCTGTATTGGTAGAGCTTTCCGAAGATTGCTTTACGCAGTTCAGAGAAATCGCCGAACGGTTTCGGG